>JBKCXA010000606.1:0-2389 GCA_046316935.1 Prosthecobacter sp. | reverse complement strand
GATTCATCATTCCTCATTCTGGTTTCGTCATTCTTTTCCCGCGAACGACCCCGCTGAACGCATGAAGCACACGCGGCGTTGAGCCTTTAGCCCACGACCAGCTCCACCGGGCAGTGGTCGCTGCCATGGATGTCATCGCGGATGATGCATTGCTTCAACGCGGGGCGCAGCGATTCGGAGGCCAGCCAGTAGTCGAGACGCCAGCCGATGTTCTTCGCGCGGGCATCGGGCGTGCGCTGCGTCCACCAGGTGTAGCGGCCAGGATTGGGATCGAACTGGCGGAAGACATCGAGGAAGCCAGCGTCGAGGTGGCGCGTGAAGCTGGCGCGTTCGGCATCGCTGAAGCCGGGGTTCATGCGGTTCGATTTGGGGTTCGCGAGGTCGATTTCTTGATGAGCGCAGTTCAGATCCCCACAGGCGATGACGGGCTTTTTCTGCTCCAGCTTCTTCAAATAGGCGCGGTAGGCATCGTCCCACGAGAGGCGGTAGTCGAGCCGGGCGAGCTCAGCCTGCGAGTTCGGCGTGTACACATTCACCACATAGAAATCGGGATACTCGACGGTGATGAGACGACCCTCGCGGTCGTGCTCGGCGATGCCCATGCCGAGCGTGTGCGAGAGGACGGGCTGTCGGCTGAGGATGAGCGTGCCGGAGTAGCCCTTCTTCTCGGCGCTGTTCCAGACGGCGTGGTAGCCCTCGAACCAGCTCAAATCGACCTGCTCCTGCTGCGCCTTGGTTTCCTGGAGGCAGATGACATCGGCATCGCCGCCGGTCATGTATTCTCGAAGGCCTTTGTTCAGCGAGGCGCGGATGCCGTTGACGTTCCAGGAGGTGAGTTTCATGCAGGGGCGGAGACTTGTCCGGCAATGTGCTTGCCGCAAGGCCCGCCCGACCCATCATGGGCGCCCTTCCATGAAACTCCCGACGCTCCTCACGCTCTCCGCCGCGCTCGCCCTGACCGCCTGTGACAAACCGCAGGAGGCGCCAAAAGAGGCCGCCAAACCTGTCGAAGCTCCCCAAGCTGAAAAGAAGCCCGAGGAACCGAAGAAGACCGAAATCGCCGAGGCACCTGCCGGGCAGCACACGGATGAGATTTTCAAGAAGGCGGCCAATCCCGTCGATGTGGGCGCTTTTGGCAGTGACCAGCCAGTCGAGCGGGCGGACATGCCGACGCGTGGCGTGATCGTGTTTGGCAAGCAGGCCGTGGAGCACGATCCCCGCGAGCATTGGGAGCAGTGGAACTGGAAGAGCTTCAAGGCGAAGCGCTCGGGCCGCTACCATGTTCGCCTGACCTACACGATGCCGTTTGCGAGCACGCAGACGCAGTTCCGCTTTGGCCAGCAGGCGCTGAAAAACACGATCCAAGCCGCTCCCAACCCCACGAAGCATTACCTCGGCGAAATCTATGTCGAGCAGCCCGGAGACTATGCTTTTGCGCTCTTCGCTCCCGCGAGTGCTGCGGAGAAAAAGGTCGAAATTCATGAACTCGCCCTCATTCCCGCGCCGGAAGGCCCGATGCCGGTGCAGGCCGCGGATGGCAGCCTCACGCTGGAGGCCAAAACGGCCACCACCTGGTCTGAAGCGATGCGCTTTGAGCCGAAGCCCGAGAAGAACTGCCTGGGCTACTGGACGAGCGAGGACGACTTTGCCGAGTGGGAATTTGAAGTGACGAAGCCCGGCAAGTTCAACGTCAGCGTGTTTTACGGCTGCGGCGGCGGCAACCACGGCAGCGAAGTGGCCGTGAAGAGCAACGGCAAGGAACTGAAGTTCACCACCGCGGACACCGGCGGCTTCCAAAACTGGCAGGAAGCCAAGCTGGGCCAGATCGAGATCACGAAAGCCGGCAAGACCTTCCTCGTCGTCGATCCGGTGAACAAGGTGAAGGCCGCCGTGCTCGATGTGCAGCGCGTGGTGCTCACGCCGGCGAGCTGAAAAAAGAATGATGCGCTGAATGCGCCTTTGCGGTGGCAGGTTCCTTCTGCCGCGCCTACTTTGCCCGCCCTTCTCCCCGCATGGTCCGGCTCCTCACGCAACACGGTCAGCTCATTGACTGGAACGACGAAAAGATTCGTCCGTTCCCGGACAACCTCGTGTTCCTCGATTTGATGAACCCGGCACGGGCGGAGGAGCTGGAGGGGGAAAAGTGGCTCTAATACCAACTGCCGACCCGGGTGGAGATGCTGGAGATCGAGGAGTCCTGCCGACTCTACACGGAGAAAGGCGCCCTCTACATGACGGCGTGGATTCCCGTCGGTCTCGACACCACCGAGCCGGAGAGCACGTCGATCTCGTTCGTTATCGCGCCGGACTGTCTCACCACCGTGCGTTATGCCGACCCGCTCGCCTTCCGCGTGCTCGTGGATCAAGTGCGCCGCCAGTGCACGACGCC
>JBKCXA010000605.1:0-5350 GCA_046316935.1 Prosthecobacter sp. | reverse complement strand
CACCCGAAGTGACCAGCACGCCATTGCGATACCACGACACCGTGCCTCCGCTGACCGTGTCCTGAAACGTGAGCGCGTAGTGATACGTCGTGCCTGCGGTGGTCGGGAGATTTGAGTCGAGATAGAGCGGCGTGCCGCCATTGATGCGCGATCCTTGGCGCTGCGTGCTGAGATCCGTGCTGCGGTTGATCAGCAGCGCGATGCCATCGCTCGTCTCCGATGTCGGCGGCACCGCGCCGGTCGTGCCCGTCCATTCACCCGCCGCGCCAGCACCATCCCCCGCGTGATTCATGCGGCCGAAATCAAACAGTGGCTGAAAAAACTGCGCGGAGAGCGGTGCCGCCCAAATCTCGACGGTGAGGTTTGTTTTGGATGAGATGATGCCATTGGGCAGGTTCAAATACGCCGCGATGCCTGGCTCCGCCGTGCCACTCGTGGTATTCCCCGGCAGAGTGATGCGCGAGCCATCCAAAACGGCGCCGTTGCCGCGCACCGTCATCGCCATGCCGGAGACCGAATCGGTGAAAACGGTGCCGGAAGGCGCTGCGGCGGCTGTTTGATTAAACGACCAGCGATTCAGCAACGCCGCCTCCGACGTGGAGGCTGCGAAGAGAGCGATCAAGATGGCAAAAGAGGGTTTCACGCCGTTTTCTTGGTCAAATCCGGAAAGCGGTTACAGTCTGCCACAGAAAAATTTGCCGCCAATGCCTCAAACCGCGCCCGCAGCCTTCAAACCGACTCGCTGGAGCCTCGTGATCCAGTCGCAGGGGCAGGATGAGAAGGCGAAGCGGGCGCTGGAGGAGCTGTGCGCGGCGTATTGGTTCCCGCTGTATGCGTGGAGCCGTCGCTGCGGGGCTTCGCCAAGCGATGCGGAGGATTATGTGCAGGGCTTTTTTGTGCAGGTGCTCCAAAAACAGCTCTTCGCCGCTGCGAATCCGGAGCTCGGCAAGCTGCGCACCTTCATGCTCACCGCGTTTCGACGACATGTGAATGATGAGCAGCGCAAAGAAAGTCGTCAAAAGCGCGGTGGTGGCCAGATCGTCAGCTTCGACGCCGCGGAGGCGGAGGCTTGGTATGAAGTCGAGCAAATCGAAGGCGAGAGCGCGGATCACCTGTTTGATCGGCAATGGGCGCTCACGGTGCTGGATCTCGCGATGGCCAAACTGGAGCAACAAGCCGCGGCGAAGGGCAAATCGGCCGAATTTGGCCTTTTGCGGCCTTTTTTGACCGGAGAGGCCGAGGCGGCCGATTACGAAAAAGCAGGCCGCGAGGCCGGAATGAGCGCGAACACCTTCAAAGTGGCCGTGCATCGCCTGCGAGTTCGTTTTCGCGAGGCGCTGCGTCGCGAGGTGGCCGAGACGCAACCTGCCGGTGCGAATGTGGACGGGGAGATGGGGTATCTGATGCAGGTCTTGCGTGGTGCGTGACCCTGCGGCTGAATACGTCGCATGCCCGACTCCCGCTCACCTCGACGACGCCTTTCCGGTTTGAAGCCGGAGGCGCTCATGGCGCAGGGGATGACGACGGAGGAAAGTGCCATCGAGGTCGCGGGCATCGAGATTGAGACACCCATCGGACGCGGTGGCATGGGCGCGGTGTATTTGGGCAGGCAGCTCAGCCTCGATCGCGAGGTCGCGGTGAAGGTGCTGGCGAGCGAGCTGGCGGATGATCCTCAGTTTCTCGAGCGACTCGAACGCGAGGCACGTGTGATGGCGCGGCTGCGGCATCCGAACATCGTCGCGGTGCATGATTTTCAGCGCACGGAGGATGGCGCGGCGATTGTGATGGAGTTCGTCGAAGGCGGCAGCTTGCGTGAAAAGCTCCAGCAGCATCCGAATGGCCTGCCGGTGGCCGAGGCGCTGCGCATTCTGCGTCAAATCGCGGCCGGATTGGAGGCGGCGCATGCCAGCGGCGTGATTCATCGCGACATGAAGCCGGAAAACGTGCTCATCGACGCGGATGGCACGGCACGCGTGACGGATTTTGGCCTCGCCTTGCCGCTGCATGAGGCGAGCACGCGGCTGACGCTCAGCGGCACGGCCGTGGGCACGGTCGAATACATGGCACCGGAGCAGTTCCGCGGGGCGGAGGCGGATGCGCGGCTGGATGTCTTCGCGCTCGGCGTGATGGCGTATGAATTGCTCACCGGCAAAACACCGCGCGGCAGTTTTGACGCGCCGCATCGCGTGCGAAAGGACATTCCCGCACATCTGAGTGCGGCGGTGATGAAAGCGCTGCGTCCGGAGCCTGCGGAACGCTTCACGAGCATCGCGGATTTCATGAAGGCGCTGCACGCATTCCCAAAACGCAGCGTCTGGCCTTGGTTGGTGGTTTTGATGCTCATGCTCGTGAGTGCCTGGGCATTCATGAACAACCAAAATGCTCCAGCCGAGGTGGCCGGTGAATGGCGAGATGCCGCGGCCGGCACGCGGATCTGGGAGGATGTGCTGCGCGGTGACTGGCGGAATGAAAACGGCGTGCTGACCTCCGGCACGGACATCTGCATCGTGAAGCTGGAAAGCGAGTTGCCGGAGTCCTACGACGTGCGAATGCGCGTGACGCGACTGGAGGGGCAGTATTCGACGGCGCTGTTTTTCCGCAGTGGCGGCCGCATGGCCACGGTGGAGCTCGATGCGTGGAAAGAAGGACTCGCCGGCGTGCAGATGATCAACGGCCAGGACCTCACCGCCGGTTATGGCTTCCGTTTTCCACTCGTGAATGGTGAGCCGCACGAGCTGCTCGTGGAAGTGCGGCCGGATGAGGTGCGCGTGAGCGTGGATGGAGAGTTCAAGAAGGCTTTTGTGACCAAAGACCTGCCGATGGCCATCACACCCGCATGGGAACTCGGCCCCAATCCGCGATCGATGGCCCTCGCGTTGGGTAGTTACATGAGTCCGACGCGTTTTGAGAAGGTGGAGTGGCGGGCGGTAAACAAACCGGCGCAGTGATGAGATCATCAACTGCGCCGGGTGAGTGAGAAAAAACGGATCTGGACTGGCTTCAGGCTCCGCGAGGTTCCGGGCCACGTGGACCGTGATCTTCGTGACGAGGCTCGGGACCCCGAGGGCCGTCGTGACGGCCGCCTTCGCGGTGCATCATGGGCGGTGGAGGGCCTCGGCGGTCATCGCGGGAGCCATGATCGCGATGGAAATCGCCACGCGGGCCTTGATGGCCATGGTCAAAGTCGCCTCCACGAGGTCCGGGTCCTGGGCGGGGGCCTTCACCACGGAAGTTTTCAGGTCCGCGGTTCATCGGCCCTTGGTGACGCGGGCCAAATTGAGGGCGATGCCCTTCCTGTCCGCGGGGCGAATCGAAGCGCTGGGGTTCTGGCATGCGGCCTTCGATGCGACCTTGCGGCGGCGGGCCTTCGCGGCGGTCGCCGGGGCCACGATGCATCATGGGAGGCGGGCCTTGGCGATGATCGGGACCTCCGCGGAAGGACTGGCCGCCTTCGCGGTGACCGCGCTGTGGCTGCATGTCTCCACGGAAGGGAGGATGGCCGCCTTCACGCGGGCCGTCGTGGCGGCGCATTTCACCTTCGCGGGGACCGCGGAAGCCTTCACGGCGGTCTCCTCCATCACGAGGGCCTCGGAACTCTTCACGGCTGTCGCCTCCATCACGAGGGCCTCGGAACTCTTCACGACGATCACCATCACGCGGCGGGCCGCGATGGCCTTGGGGATGATCGCCATCGCGGCGGGGTTCGGGGCCAGGGCGGCGCGCGTCGCCTTCGCGATGGTTTTCGGGATTAGGGCGGCCTTCGGGCTGTCCGCGTCCGGCTTCGGGACGGCGTTCTGGATTGCCACGGCTGGCCTCACCACGCTGGGGCTGGGGGGCACCGCGTTCTGGATTAGGATTGGCACGAGGAGTCTCACGCGGAGCATCTCCACGGCGGGGCTCGGCGTTGGTTGGTGGGGCATCGGGCCTGCGGTTTTCCGGGGCGGGGTTAGGCGTGGGTTTCGGAGCTTCCTGGGCAGGAAGGGCGGAGATGCCGAGAGCGCAGAGCGCCAGCAGCAGGAGACGATGGCTGGATTTGGTTTTCATGGGCTTGAGGGTGGGTGGAAGCCGTGGGAGGCCGGCCGTTCATGGGGTGCAACGGCACCGTGACGGCGAATTGTGTGCGGACGGGAAAAAATTGTGACATGGGCAGGCATCCCGCTATTCTCGACCCTAATCCAAACCATCCGAATGACCCAAGACGCCAGCGAGCCGCGCATCGAGCCGGCCACCCTCGAAGACATGCCGCAGCTCGTGGAGCTGCTGGCGGCGCTTTTTAGCGAAGAGGAGGACTTCAAGCCGGACCCGGCCAAGCAGGAGCACGGGGTTCGCATGATTCTGGAGCAGCCGAACCGCGGCCGCATCTTTGTGCTGCGCACCGATCACATGCTGCTGGGCATGGTGAACCTGCTTTTCACGATCTCGACCGCCGAGGGAGGCATGGTCATCCTCATGGAAGACGTGATCGTGCACCCGCAGCACCGCCGTCAGGGCTATGGAGGCCTGCTGCTGGACCACGCGATCGCCTTCGCGAAGGAGAAGCGCTTCAAGCGCATCACCCTGCTCACAGACCGCATCAGCGCGGAGTCCCAGTCTTTCTTCAACAAGCACGGCTTCCAGTTCTCGAAGATGATCCCGATGAGGCTGGTGTTTGATTTTTGACATCAACTGCCGCTGCCATGCACAAGCCCACCGCGTTCATGACCTGGCTGGACAAGCCTGCGGAGGCGATGACGGCCTCCGACGTGGTGCCGGCGGCGCAGTGGTTTGTCATCATCACGCTGGCGACGCTGTTCTTCCTGCTCGGCTGCTTTGCCACGCTGATGTGGGTGATCTGGCGGCGCTCGGTGAATCCGCCGCCTCATGTGCGCCTGCTGATGGAGATGGAGGAAGAGGCGGAACGGGAGGCTCGGGCCACCGCGAACGGCGCTGGAGAAAAACCCGCAGCCCCGTGGGAGCGTGACGCGGACTGGTGGCGCGGCCAAGGCAGCTCGAAGGGCGAAGGTGCCGCGTCATGAGCAGGCAGGGGATGCTGCATGGCTGGCGCTCGCGGGTGTTTTACCTCACGCGGGACCGGCGCTTCCTGCTGCGCACGGCGGGCACGATCGTGGCGGCGGGATTTTTGATCGCCAGCCTCATCGTGACGGCGAGGTCAGGCTCGCTGCCCGCGACGCCACCGGTGCCCGCGGGCGAGCAGAGGATGCAGGAAGAGTATGGCAGGCTGCTTGCGATCCCGGAGGCCGATCCGCGGCGTCTCGCTGCCTGGCTGCGACGGCAGATGGCGGCGATCGTTCGCTCGGTGGTGGAGGCGGAGGAACCGCGAAGGGCCTTCGATGCCTTCTCGCAGACTGGC
>JBKCXA010000604.1:0-2837 GCA_046316935.1 Prosthecobacter sp. | reverse complement strand
CGCCTCAACTCGGCCATTGCAGCTTGGGTGGCTTTCGTTACTCTCGGTTCAAACTTTGCGACAGAGTCTCAATTGCAGCCGCGTTCTCCCTTCCATGCCTTCCACCCTCGCTGAACTCCCCATCGGCACCGATGCCATCGTACAGGCCATGCACACCCGCCGGTCCTGCCTCACCCGCCTGCGGGAGATGGGCATCGTTCCTGGCACCCGCGTGCGGGTGACGCGTCGCGCCCCGATGGGCGAGCCGATCGAGATCAGCGTGCGCGGCTCCCAGCTTTCCATGCGCAACCACGAGGCGGCCTTCATCGCCATCTCCCCCGCATGAGCACCGCCGCTGCCGAGACGCCGCTCATCGCCATCGTGGGGAACCCGAACTCGGGCAAGACCACGCTCTTCAACCTGCTCACCGGCCTCAAGCAGAAGGTCGCGAACTACCCCGGCGTCACCGTCGAAAAGAAGATCGGCGAGTGCTACAGCCAGCACGGCAAAAAACTGCGCCTCATCGACCTTCCGGGCGCTTACAGCCTGAATGCCCGCTCGCCCGACGAGGCCGTTTTGCGCGATGTGTTGCTCGGCCGACGTCCCGAGACGCCACGACCGGACCGCGTGGTCTGCGTGGTCGATTCCGCCAATCTTGAGCGAAACCTCTACCTCGTCTCCCAGGTGCTCGAACTCGGCCTGCCGACGATTTTGGTGCTCAATATGGCCGACGTGGCCGAGCAGCGCGAGTGGCGCATCGACGCCGCGAAGCTCAGCAGCCTCCTCGGCATCCCCGTGGTGCAAACACAGGCCGTCACCGGCAAAGGCCTCATCGAGTTGAAGCTCGCGCTGAGTCGCGAGGACATGCCCGCCACGACTTGGCAAAGCGCTGTCATTCCTGCCGGCGTGCGTGCTGCCTTGGAAAGCAGCCGCGGGCCGCTTTGCGAAACGGGGGCCATTCATGCCAAGGCCTCGCTGCTGGAGCCGCTCTACCTTCTCTCCGGCCACGATCCCACGCACTACGGCCTCGCCGATGCGCAGATGGCCCGCATTCAAGAATTGAGGCAGAGCATTGATGCCGCTTTCCCCGGCTGGGAGGACGAACTCGTGGCCGAACGCTACCGCAGCATCGAAAAACTCTGCGCCGAGGTGCTGAAACGCCCCGATCAGGAGAAGGAAACCATCACCGACAAGCTCGACCGCATCTTCCTGCATCCGGTGCTCGGCTTTGCGAACCTGCTGCTGGTGCTCGGCATCCTCTTCTACCTCATCTTCCGCGTCGCCGAGGGGCCGATGGGCTGGATCGAGGGCATCTTTGGCGATGTCGGTGCTTGGGTGGAGACCCTCATGGGCCCTGGCGACCTTCGCGATCTCATCGTCAATGGCGTCGTTCCCGGTGTGAGTGGCGTCGTCATCTTCCTGCCGCAGATTTTGATCCTCTTCTTCTTCATCGGCATCCTCGAGGACACCGGTTACATGTCGCGGCTCGCCTTCATCATGGACTGGCTGATGAGCAAGGTGGGCCTGAATGGGAAATCGTTCCTGCCCTTCCTGAGCTCCTACGCCTGCGCCGTGCCCGGCGTCATGGCCGCCCGCACCATCGACAATCCGAAGGACCGCCTCGTCACCATCCTCATCGCCCCGCTCGCCTCCTGCTCGGCGAGATTGCCCGTTTACTCGCTGCTCATCGCCGTGCTCTTCCCCACGAAGGAAGTCGGCGCGTGGACGCAATCGCTCATCATGCTCTCGCTCTATGCGCTCGGCACTGGCGGTGCGTTTGTGTTTGCGTGGATCTTCAGCAAGACCGTCATGAAGGGCGAGGCCAGCCCCATGATCCTCGAAATGCCGCCGTATAAGCGGCCCGCGCTCAAAAGCATCCTGCTGCTTGTCGGTCAGCGGGCCAAGGCCTTCCTCGTGCGTGCCGGCACCATCATCCTCGGCATCTCCATCCTCATCTGGGCCGCCTCGACTTATCCGAAGACCGACACCGAGGACAAATCCCTCCAGCTCGCCAACAGCTTCGCCGGTCAGGCCGGTCATCTCATCGAGCCCGCCATCAAACCCCTCGGCTACGATTGGAAGATCGGGATCGGCCTCATCGGCAGCTTCGCCGCCCGCGAGGTCTTCAACTCCACCCTGAGCGTCGTCTATGCCGTCGAAAGCGAGGACGACGAAAATCTCGACCCGCTGCGCGACAAGCTCATCTCCGAGCGCCGACCCGATGGCAAGCCCGTCTATTCCCCGCTCGTCTGCATCAGCCTGCTCATCTTTTATGTTTTCGCCATGCAGTGCGTCAGCACCATCGCCATCGTGAAACGCGAGACCGGCTCCTGGAAATGGGCGCTCCTCCAACTCGGCTACATGACCGGCACCGCGTATGTCCTGAGCCTGCTCGTCTTCCAAATCGGCACCGCGATGGGGTATTGAAAGTGGCCCTGTTCCTGCGGAGCAGCGGCTAGAGAACCTTCCGTTTGTTCCGGGTGTTCCGTGGTTAAACCGGGAGCCAAACCAAGATCGTTTTCAATAATACTATAACCGCAAGAGGCGAAATAACCCATCGCGTCCTTGGCTGTGGTTTTTGAGAACGCTTTGCTGATGGCTTCATCGAGTTCTTCGGGTGTGCGAGCCTCATGGCTGCGTAGCAACGACTTGATCTTGCTCCACATCTTCTCAATCGGGTTGAGGTCGGGCGAGTAGGCTGGCAGGAACCTCACCTTGGCTCCCACTGCCTCAACCAAAGCGGTCACCTGCGGGCTTTTGTGCACGGCGAGGTTGTCCATCACCACAATGTCCCCCCGCCGCAGTGTCGGGCAGAGAACCTCGCCAAGATAGGTCACGAACGCCTCGGTGTCGGCCGC
>JBKCXA010000603.1:0-2756 GCA_046316935.1 Prosthecobacter sp. | reverse complement strand
TATGGCAAACAACCCATCACACCGCTGGTCGTCTATTTGTCAGGCAATGCCGGTTTCGCCTACGTCGTGATCGCGGCGCTGATCTGGGTCATCTCGCGAGATCTGGAGCGCTATCAGCCGCTCGTGCGAATGTGCGGATGGGTCATGGTCTTCGCAGGACCGGCCTATCTCTCGATTGATCTGCAATGTCCGCTGCCGCTGTGGTGGACGCTGATGGACAGCGTGGGCTGCTTCCTCATCGGACTCGCTTTGCTGTGGGCCTGTCCACCGAAGCCGAAAACATGAAACGCCTGTGCTTCATCCTGCCCCTGCTTTTGATTCTGCGGCTGCATGCTGTTGAAGCCAACACGCCTGCCGAGGGCTTCGGTGTGGCGGCACGCGGTGGTGAGGGCGGCCGGGTGATCCGGGTGACGAATCTGGCCGATGAGGGCGCGGGTAGCTTGCGCGATGCTTTGGAGCAGCGCGGAGCGAGGATCATTCACTTTGCCGTCGAGGGTGAGGTGGAGCTGAAGTCACGCCTGCGGATTCGTGAGGGCTCGGTGACGCTGGATGCGTCCACCGCTCCGGGCGCTGGCATCACGCTGAAGCGGCATGGTCTGGATGTGGTGAACGCGGAGGACGTGATCGTGCGCGGCTTGCGCATTCATGTGAGTGAAGGCGGCACGTCCGGCGATGGCATCCTGCTGTGGGGCAAGGAGGGTGGCCTGACGCGTCGCGTGCTCGTGGAGCACTGCTCCATCCACGGGGCCACGGATGAAGGCGTGAACACATGGGGCCGCGTGGAGGATGCGACCTTTCAATGGTGCCTCATCGCCGATGCCGCGCCGCCGCACAGCAAGGGCTGGCTCTCCGGCGCGGAGTGTGATCGCATCACGCTGCATCACTGCCTGTTTGCAGGCTGCGACGATCGCAATCCGAAGCTGGAAGGCGGCCATTACCAGGTGGTGAACAATGTGTTTACCGCCTGGAAGAACAACAACGCTACCAAACTGCGCCTCGGTGCCCGCGTGAATCTGCTGGGCAACCTTTACCTGCCCGGCGCGACCTCAAACGCAGCGAAGGGCTGTGTCTTCATCGAAGATCCGCCGGGAACGCTGAGCCTCTTCATGCAAGGCAACGTTTTGAAAGGCCAGCCAACAATAGATGAATGGAACTGGGTGACGCTGCATGAACGTGTTGCAGGTGGGTGGAACGAAAAACGTCCCGCGCCATTGAGCTACCGAGCCGCAGTGCCCTTCGAAGCACCTGAGGTGAAGACCGAAAGCGCGGCGGATGCCTTGCAAAGCGTACTCAAGCAAGCCGGAGCGTTGCCGCGTGACGAGCGCGATGCGCGGGTGATCGAACGCGTGAGGGTGATGGAATGAAGACCGCAGCTTCTCAGCCGATTGCTGAGCCACTTAACCGGCACCCGAACGTTTTGCTCAACCATGCGTCTTCATACCCTGTTCCTGGCGGCCACCACCGCCTTCGCTGAACCCACCTGGAATCCTTTCGGCCCTGGCGGCGGCGGGTGGATCGAAGACGTCGTCGCTCATCCCACGAACCCGAAAGAAGTCTGGGCGATGACGGACCTGAGCGGACTGTTTCGCTCGCAGGATGCCGGTGTGACTTGGCGGAAGATGTCCGCCGATGTCGAGCGCGGCGTGATGGCGCGAAAGCAGATCGTCTCGCACAATCGTCAGTTCGCCATCGATCCAAAAGAGCCTCGGCGCATGTATTGGGGCGTGTGCAGCATGATATGGGCCTCGCACGATGGCGGCGTTACTTGGCAGGCGGTGTTTGGCACCGCGCCGAAGGTCGGTGACGACAAAACACCGCAACTCGGCCCCGCGATGGCCTGTGCGGCGGACGGCAGCGTGTATGCGCTCGATCACGAAAGCACGCTGCGAGTCTCACGCGATCATGGCGCGACGTGGACGGAGCTGACGAAGCCGCCAGTGGCGAAGAACTCGCCGGATACGCCCGCGTTTCCATTCCTTCTCGCCGATGGCACGTTGTGCGTCGCGTGCCGGCCATCGCCGGGCCTCGCGATCTCGAAGGACGGCGGCAAAACGTGGGAGATAAAGCTGCCGGAGAGCATCATCCTGAATGCGCGTTCCACGCCGACAGGCAGCGGCTTGTTTGCGTTTGATTCGAACGGCAAACTGCATCGCAGCCTCGATGGCGGTGCGAGCTTCACGTTGATCAAGGAGGTGCCGCACCAGTGGCAGCAGGGTCTGCGCTTTGCGGGCGGTCTGGCGGTCGCACAGGGTGGCAAGGTCATGCTTTGGGCACTGAGCCAGCTCGTGGTGAGCAGCGATAACGGCGAAACGTGGACACGGCATCGCATCGAGACGAACTGGGATCGCGGCAGCTATCCCGGCATGAATCGCTACGCCTCCCCTGAGGGCAAATGCAGCACGCTCACCGTCACCGCCGATGGCAAGACGTGGCTGAAGTGCGACAGCTCGCTCATGTGCCGCAGCACCGACTTCGGCGTGAGCTGGACCGGTAGCACCGTGGGTCTGCAAGTGCTCTGTTACTTCCAAGGTCCCGCAATTAGCCCGCACGATCCGCAGCAGGCCATGGTCGCCGCTTTGGACCAAGGCGTCTTCAAGGCGAGTGATGGTGGCGCTTCCTGGAAGCCGGTGCGCATTCAAACCGACTGGTGGAATGACGACTGGCAAAACCACGATGGCAGTGTCGTCAAAGCGCATCCGAAGCTGCCGAAGACCTGGTTTGCCATCATCCACGGCCACGGTGGCACACGTCATCCG
>JBKCXA010000602.1:0-2668 GCA_046316935.1 Prosthecobacter sp. | reverse complement strand
GCATCGAGCTGGCCAGCTACTGGCGGCCCACCGAATGGGCCATGGCCGACCTGGAGGCCACGTGGACCTGGGCGCACCTGCGCACCGCGAACCCTCCCAGCGCCTCCATCCCCGGCAGTATCCCCTATTCGCTGAACGCCGGCTTCACGCTCGGCCGTGAGGAAGGCCTGTTCGGCTCGCTTCGCGCCCGCTACTTCGGTCCGCGACCCCTCACGGAAGACTACGCCGACATCCGCGCCCGCGATTCCCTGCAAGTGAACGCCCGCGTCGGCTACCGCCGCAAAAACTGGGATGTCGCCCTCGAATGCCTCAACCTGCTGAACCGCGCCGACAACGACATCGCCTACTCCTACGAAAGCCAGCTCGCCACCGAAGCCGCCCCCGTCGAAGACCGCCACGTGCATCCCATCGAGCCACGCATGCTGCGGGTGTCAGTGACGTGGCGGTTTTGATTGGGCGTGGGCTGGTGGCAAGGTTTTCACCCAAGCTCGTCAACGCGATGATCTTGTAGAATACCTCAACGGCCCAAGCTCAGCTATCGAAGCAGTCCACAAGGCACCTGCCTGGGGGGCGACGGTGGTGTTCCACAGATGTCGCAACAGGAGAACCCGTTCGCTGCCTATCAAGGTGAGGTTATGTTGGGCCGATTGGAAACACGGGAAAAGCGAGTCACAGCGTAGAAAATGGCAAAGACAACAAGTCCCGCACTGGACCAAACGACTAGCCCCTGCGTGCCACTACCGGTGGCGAAGAGCAGGTAAGGAGCGGCTGCAACGAAGGATAACAAGCCCGGATTGCTGCGCCAGCATGATCCAATAGCAAAAGCGCCGACGACAACTATGACGAGACTGACAATGGCGGCATCTCGCATGAAGCTCGGGAAAGCATTGGTATCTCGGCCATCGTAGTCGCCGAGGTGGAAAAATGCCCACATGAGCGGGAGAAGCGATGCTACCGACACAACCAGAGTTGCAAAAGTGAGCAGTAGCTCTCGAATCTGAGGGTGTTTAGTGTTGTCCATAAGATACAGCGAGCTTGTGAGCAAGTTTGCTGGCCTAGAGCAAAGTTAGCAACTTGCAGCCAAAGCGGTCCAAATCAAAAACGTGCAGCCAAACAGAAGCTGCATTCCGGCCATGACCACAAAAACAGTCAATGCTGGATGCCGGAGTCGGTGCATAGGAAAACAGTTGAGGGCGATTGATATCAGAAGTCCGAACACCGCTCCAACCCGCAGAGCAAACTCATTGTTAGGAGCTGACAGTGCGTGATGGCATCCAAGACTTTGCCACAAAGCCAGGTATGCTGTCGCCACACTGACAGGAACGGCAACGAGCAAAATCAACAGTCGTAGTTGGATTATCTTCATGGCAATGCAAAGGGTTCGTTCCCACGAGAAATGAGTTGTTTGAACGAATACTCAAATCGCAGCAAAAACTCCACCGTAGATCCAAGCATGTTTGCACCAGCGTCGGGCCTGAAAGGCCCTTGGGAGCCTAGCCCAGGCTCGAAGAGCCTGGGTTCGTGAAAGGCATAACCGCCGCACTCTGAAGGAGTGCGGGAAACCATTCGCAGAGCCTCCGGCGCACTTTCAGAGCGCCCGGCGTTGCGGGTGCCATTCCCAGGGTTTGCGTGGCTTCGCCACTCCAACCCTGGGCTGAGTTCATAGAGGCTTTCAGCCTACCTTAATGGTCCACAGACCTCCTAGCTCACCAAACTCATCTCGACCTGGCGTTCCTGGTCGTTGAGGTAGCAGCCGGGGTCGCTACCCCAGAGAGTGCCGCCGTTGCCATAGGCAGCGCGGGTGCGGAAGCCGCCACCGCAGATCTTGAACCAGCGGCAGTTCGCACACGGGCCGACCATGCGGGCCTGACGCTCCTCTTGCGTGAGGGTGCCGATGGAGCGGATGTCGCCGAGGGTGTCGGCGCTGGCGGCGTTTTGGCCGTCCCAGATCTGTGAGAAGGGCTGGAGCTTCACATTGCCGAGCGTGATGTCCTGCCAGAACTGGTCGGGATGCACATTGCCCTGCGTGTCGATGTTCGCGATGCCGCGGCCGGAGCTGTTTGCGCCGCCGCCGTTCCAGGAGAGGAGGCGACGCGCCTCATCGAAGTTCGGGTGGCTCTCACGCTGCATGCGCAGGAGCAAGTACGCGCCGTCCGCCGGCTGCGCGACGGTGAGGAGCTCGCGGTTCACGCCCTGACGGCCCCAGGCCTCCACGCGGGCGATGAGGGTGTCGAGCGCATGACGGGACTCGTCCGGCGTGAGCACTTGCAGACTCGCTCCGCGACCGGCGGGCACGAGGTGGTAGAAGCACACGCGTTGAATCTGTTCCTCCTCGATGAAGTCGAGGATGCGCTCGATATTTTCCACGTTGTGACGGGTCAAAGTGAGGCGCAGGCCGGTCTTCTGGCCGACCTCGTGGCAGGCGCGGAAGCCGCGAACGGCGGCATCGAAGGCACCTTCCTTGCGACGGAACTCATCGTGAATCTTACCGATGCCATCGAGCGAGATGCCGACGTAGGCGACGGCGGCTTTTTTCAGCAGCGCGGCCTTCTCCGGTGTGATGAGCGTGCCATTCGTGGAGATGGTGAGCTTCAGCCCAGAGGACGAGGCTTTCTCGACGAGGTCAAAGAAGCGCGGATGCACGAGCGGCTCGCCGCCGGAGAGCAGC
>JBKCXA010000601.1:0-3810 GCA_046316935.1 Prosthecobacter sp. | reverse complement strand
CTGCCGGAGTCGGACTGGCCGCAGCAAACGGAGAGGCCGCTGGTGCTGCCGCTGCGCAAGGCGAGGCTGCCTGCGCTGGGGGTGGGGCTGCCGCAAAGGGCGACGCCGCTGGTGCTGCCGCTGCGAAAGGCGAGGCTGCCTGCGCTGGGGGTGGGGCTGCCGCAAAGGGAGACGCCGCCGGTGCTGCCGCACCAAAAGGCGAGGCAGCCTGCGCCGGAGCTGAAGCTGCCGCAAAGGGAGATGCCGCCGGTGCCACTGCCGCGAAAGGTGATGATCCGGCAGTAGGTGCCGCCGCTGGCATGGCGGCTGCAAACGGACTCATCGGAAAGGCCGAGGCAGGCGGCTTTCCACCATCAGGAATGCTAAAAGGGGATGCTGAAGCCACAGGTGCGGGAGGTGTGCTGGGTGCGGAGGTGCGTGTCCCAGCGATCATCGCCGAAAGCCGGGCTGCCGGTAGCTGGACGGATCGCGGGTCCTGCGGCGACACCGGCCCCTGAAACAGCGCCGGGCAGACGCGGTAAATCTCAAACACCGGCACGGAAGGCTGGCCGCTGCGCAGGGCATTCTCCAGCAGGGCAGGGGGCAGCGTCAGCGGCTGCTCGGGTGGCACGGCTCCGACTCGCACCATTTCCGGGGGGAGCTGGTTGATCACATCACCGACGGTCAGCGGCATGTTGGTGGAGGCCGCAGATGCCATGCCAAAAGGGGAGAGGCCGCTCGGCGCATTGATCGGCGGGGCTTCGATCGACTCGCCCGAGGCAGTGCGAAACAGAGGGGAACCTGCCATTTGAAACGGCGAGGCTTGAGGCGGTGCCATGGTGGCTTGCATGACGGGTCGGGATGGAGGTGAGGATGGCTGCGCCACATTTCCGGCGCCTTGCGCACCGCCGAAGGGCTGGGCCGCTCCGCCCCCGGCGCCCTCAGCGGCGGGACCAGATTGAAACAGCGTTCGGAAGGACAAGGTCATCGCCGGCCAGAAAGGCGCACTTTGACACCGGAAAGGTAACAAAACGGCCCGATAAATCTAGAATTTATAAGCAAGGAGTGAGAAAGCATACCAATTAATTAACCCAGATTAAATATCTACCTCTGTAAATTCAACGTTTTTCTCCTGAGTTCCGCATTTTCTGGGCCGCCGACGTTTCCTCAGATTCACCGCCGCTTTCTGAGTTCTATCCGACTGACCTCTGTTTTGCCTTCCGAGCACTCATGTCGTGACCATTTTCCGCGAGTCGCATCCCACATGGTTTTTCATCTCACGTGGCCTACGCATTTTCAGCCGATGGAAGGCCATCTTGGAAAACTTTGCCGTCGCAGGATTTTCTCTTGCCAAACGATGCTTTGCCCACAATATCCGCGTCCCGCAAACGACCCCTTCGTCTAGCGGTTAGGACACATCCCTTTCACGGATGCGACACGAGTTCGATTCTCGTAGGGGTCGCCACTTCAACGAAGTGGTTTTGGCTCCCTCGAATAATCTGAGCCAAGCAAGGCCTCCCTGAAGAGCTTTTGACCGTCATGGGATCATACCTTTCGATATGAGGTCGGAGCCATTGGGGCGTTCGTCGGAAAACGGACGTTTTCCGCTACGACAACACGTGATCCCGTAGCGGAAGATGTGAGTCTTCCTATGCCTCCGTTCACGCCATCAGCGCCTTCACCGGCTTCGCCGGATTGATGCCGATCAGTTTGCCGTCGAGGCCCTGCGTCTTGAAGCTGAAACGATCCGCGTGGAAGCCGAGGAGGTGGAGCACGGTGGCGTGGAAGTCGCTGATGTGGAGCGGGTCTTTGACGATGTTGTAGCTGAAATCGTCGGTTTCGCCGTAGATGGCGCCGCCTTTGGCACCGCCGCCGGCCATCCACATGCTGAAGCAGCGCGGGTGGTGGTCGCGGCCGTAGTTTTCTTTGGTGAGGCCGCCCTGGGAGTAGATGGTGCGGCCGAATTCGCCGCCCCAGATGATGAGCGTGTCGTCAAACATGCCGCGTTGCTTCAAATCCTCGATGAGCGCCGCGCAGGGCTGATCGACGTCTTTGCACTGGCTGGGCATGCGGCCGCCGACGTTGCTGTGGTGGTCCCAGTTGTTGTGGTAGAGCTGGATGAAGCGCACGCCGCGCTCGGCGAGCCTGCGGGCCATGAGCACGCTGTTGGCAAAGGAGCCGGGCTTCTTCGCGTCCTCACCGTAGAGCTTGAAGATGTGCTCGGGCTCCTTCGAGAGGTCGGTGAGCTCGGGCACGCTGGCCTGCATGCGGAAGGCCATTTCATACTGCGAGATGCGCGTGGCGGTTTCGGGATCGCCGAGTTGCTGGTAATTGAGCTCGTTGAGCGCGTTGAGGCCGTCGATGGTGCGCTTGCGCACGCTGTCGGGCACGCCGGGCGGGTTGTTGATGTAGAGAATGGGGTCGCCTTTGCTGCGGAAGGACACGCCCGCATGCTCGCCGGGCAGATAGCCGCTGCTCCAGAGGCGCGAGGAGATGGCCTGCTCCTGCTCGCGGTTCGTCGGCGTGGCCACGAGCACGACAAAGGTGGGCAGGTTCTCATTCGTCGATCCCAGGCCATACGAGGCCCAGGAGCCGAGGCAGGGCCGTCCGACGATCTGATTGCCCGTCTGCATCGCCGCGATGGCGGGTTCGTGATTGATGGCCTCCGTGTGCAGGCTGCGCATCCAGCAGATGTCGTCGGCCTTCTTCGCCAAATTCGGCAGCAGCTCGGTGTTCATCATCATGCCACACTGTCCCGCCGCGCTGAATTGGAACTTCGACGGCGCGATGGGGAATCTCGCCTGTCCGCTGGTCATCGTGGTGAGGCGCTGGCCATTGCGAATGCTGTCCGGCAGGTCCTTGTCATACCACTTCATCATCTCCGGCTTGTAATCGAACAGATCGATCTGCGAAGGCCCGCCGACCATGTGCAGGTAGATGACGCGTTTCGCCTTCGGCGCAAAATGCGGCCCGGAAGCCTTGTGCGACATCGCCGCATTCGCGAGCGACTGGCTGAAGAGCGAGGTTAACGCGGCTCCACCGAGGAGATGGGAGCCGGACGTGAAGAATTGGCGGCGGGTGAAGGTGGACATGAATGTGTGGGGTTAAGTGTCAAACCAGGTGATGTAGAGAATGTGATCGCTGACTTCCTTGCCGTAGATGCAGCCAAGATATTGATTGCCTTTGATGGTCATCGTCCGCGCTATGGGCGTGGTCATCGAGCCGGCTTTCCACCAGGGGCGACCTGGGCCTATGCCTTGTGTGGGCTGCTTTTTTTCACCTTTGGTGAAGATTTCCGCGGAAAGCAGTTCGGCCTCTTTTTCTGGAGGGATGCGCAGTTTGGCAGCCATTGCTCCATCAATGCCGCTGCCATCAAACAAGTATGCAAGACCTTCAGTTCCTGCCGGAAGCGAAATCAAGGTTATGTTACTGATCTGCTCCAATTGAAGCTTTGTGACGTCTGGAGCAATCCACTCGTTTTTCTCTCCGAAATCGAGGCAGGAAGAGAGCACTGTGATGCTTAGCGCAAGGACAGTGAGCAGAGCGGCCCTTGTTCTGCATTCGAGCAGCTTAGATGTTCGCGCACAGTTTTGAAATCTCACGCTAAGGCGCAAAGGCGCAAAGTTCAGAAGGGATTCAGGAATCTTTGCGCCTTTGCGCCTTTGCGTGAGACCTTCTTTGGCTTTTCGTGCTTGCCATGCGCCAAGCTCATCTCGCGGAGCGAGATGGCTACTTTGCTTCGCCGATTGGGTGCTGGATGGCGGGTTTGGCATCACTTGTTCATGGTTGGAAGCACCTCCATCCCCAAAGCGGAGGCGGACTGGCGTTGGC
>JBKCXA010000600.1:0-4763 GCA_046316935.1 Prosthecobacter sp. | reverse complement strand
GAGAAAGAGCACGAGCGCCTTCGGAATCTTGGCCACCTCGGTGAGGAAGTGGTTGTAGGCCACATCACCGAGCACGGTTTCCGCATTGGCGGGCAGGCGGTAGTCGTCCGCGCCCCAGGCACCGAGGATTTTCAAAGCACCGCCGGATGCCTCGACGAAGAAAACCTTGGTGTCTTCGGCCATGCCGCCGCCGGAGGGTTGCACGACGACCGGCGGGATCTTCTTATCTTCCGGCACCTGACGTGCCTTGATCTCGGCCATGAGCTTTTCGATCTCGGCCTTGGACTCGGTCTGCTGCTTTTTGAGGCCGTCGAGCTCGAGGAGGAGGTCATCGAGCTCCTTCTGCATCTGCTGGGAGAGCTTCATGTTCGTCTCCTGGATGTCTTTCGAGGTGTCGAGCAGCTTGCGGAGCTTCACAAAGCGCTGCTGGCGCTCGTCCATCTGCTTTTTGACCTCTTCGAGCACGGCGATCTTTTCCTTCAAGGCCACGTCGAGCTTCTCACGCTCGGCGATGTCCTTCTTCATCTGGATGTAATCCTGCGCCCGCTTGATCTCCTCCGCGCTGCGGCCCTCCGCCTTGCCCACCTGCGCCATGACGAGCACGACGATCATCAGCACCAGCGCTCCGATGAGGCAGGCTAGAATGCTGAGGAAGGGAAAGAGGGAGACTTCTCCACCTTCGGATGAACGGCGTTTGGCCATGAGGTGCGGAGGAGGGGGCTAAAGGACTCAGCTGAACCAGCCTTTTTTCTTCACCTGGTGGATGATGACCTGCTTCTCGCCGAGCTGGGCGAGGACGTTGTTGAGACTCTGGATGCCGGAGGCCATGGCCCGCATGTATTCGCCGGTCTTCTCGACGCTCTCGGCCACGGACTTGGTCATCTGCTCCCGCATCACATTGAGCGCGGTGGCGAATTCGCGATCGACACGCTCCTGGTGAGCCCAAGCACGCTTGTCGAGGTTCTGCGCCTGCTCGGCGATTTTCGCGGAGAGGGTGTTCAGATCGACGAGGAACTCCTTCTGGGCATTGGCCACGGCTTTGACGAGCGTGTCCATGATGCCGCCAGTGTCTCCGCCGGCGATGCCGCCGCCGTCGTTGAGGCGTGGGAGGAGCACCTCATTGCAGTAGGCGTCGATGTTGTTGAGGTTGTCGTCCTCGGCCTTGGCGAGGGCGTTCATCGGGAAGTTAAGGAACATCGCCTGCACGAGGCCGAGAAGCGTCGTATCAAAGGCGGTGCCGAGACCGCTGGTGACCTGGCCGAAGGACTTCATGACCTTGTCCATGTTTGTCATGTCCGAGAGGTCGATGCTGCCGATGGCCACGGAGAGACCGAGCACGGTACCGATGAAGCCGAGGATCGGGATGGCCCACAGGAAAACCTTCACGAGCGAGTAACTGCCGCCGATGCGGGAGCTGTCGATACCGCTTTGGGCGCTCATCATGCTGGAGACCTCGCCGTTGTTCTGGCGCACCTCGAAGAGTTCGAGGCCCTTGCGGATGCGGTTCACCATGAGGCTGTCACGCAGGCGGCCGGGCAGGGCGTAGAGGTGGTCGATGAAGCTGGCGACATTCTCACGCGTGATGTCCTGGCCGAACTCGGCGGGGAGCACGTCGAGATACAAAGCGGCTCGTTGATGATTCAGCTTCTGCCACTTCAGGTAAAGGGCGGCCACGGCCCAGAAGAAGAAGAACGTCTCGGTGTAGTTCACCCAAGTACGCTCATAGAAAAGGTCGTGGATGTAATCCATCGTGCTCTGCGGGTTCGTGCCATAGGCACCCACGCCGAAGGGGAATAGCACGCCATACCAGGTCAGCGTGGCGACGGCACCGATGCCGAGGGCGAGCCACGGGTTCGGATTCGCGGGGTCGGTCTCCTCCCAGCCACCCCGGGCGTTGCGATGCTGCTCGAACGAAAATTCCTGTCCGGGTGGTGGCGGCGCGGTTTCGGCAACTTCGGGACCGGCCGACACGCTGACACCATCCGGGCTGGGCAGACCGCTCGGGGCAGGAAGCCCGCTGGGTGCCGGAAGGCCGCCACCTGCCTCCGCGGGGATGTTCAGCTTCGAATTGCAGCCGGGGCAGCGGACGATCTTGCCGGCCATTTCCGGCTCGACCTTGAGCTGCATTTCACAAGAGGGGCATTTGAACTTCACGGGTGAGATCTCGGGTTTAGGATGATGAATGACTGCACAAGCAGGCTAGCGGCTTGGCTACGCATGGAACAAGCCTTTTCTTGGGGCAGATGATGATCCAAATGGCCCGTGAAATGGGCATTTTGTGATCGTGAGTGCAGAAAGGTGCCCCGATGTCATGTCAGGCACCACCTCACCGCAGCTTCGCCGCGATCTCGTGGAAGACCTTGGATGCCGTGCTCGTCGCCGGATCTTCGAGGGCGATGGGGTGGCCTTGGTCGCCGCATTCGCGGATGGGCATCTCGATGGGGATCTGGCCCAGCAGGGGCACGCCGAGGCGCTTCGCCTCATGCTCGCCACCGCCTTGTCCGAAGATGTGGTAAGCCTTTCCATCCGACGGGCAGAGGAAGTAACTCATGTTCTCCACGATGCCGAGGATGGGCACGTTGACCTTTTGGAACATCGACACGGCCTTGCGAGCATCAATGAGCGCCACCTCTTGCGGCGTGGTGACGATCAGAGCGCCGTCGAGCGCCACGGTCTGCACGATGGTGAGCTGGATGTCCCCGGTGCCCGGCGGCAGGTCCAGCACGAGCACGTCGAGATTGTCCCAGGCCACCTGGCGGAGGAACTGCTGCGTGTAGCGAGTGGCCACCGGGCCGCGCACGATCACGGGTGAGGCATCCTCGAGCAAAAAGCCCATCGAGATGAGCTGCAGGCCGTATTTCTCAATCGGCACGATCTGCTGCTCGTCGTTTTGATACGGCCTCTCGTCCGTGCCGAACATGTGGGCGATGCTCGGACCATACAAATCGCAGTCGCACAGCCCCACGCGGGCGCCGGTCTTGCTCAGGGCGATGGCCAGATTGCTCGCCACGGTGCTCTTGCCCACGCCGCCCTTGCCGGAGGCCACGGCGATGATCTTCTTCACGCCAGGGATGCTCGATTTGCCCAGCTTCTCCGAGGCGGTGGTGTTCGTGCCGGGCGGGTCCTTGATGTCAAAATTCAGCCGCACCTCGCCGATGCCGGGCAGCTTCTTCAGCACTTCCATCGCCTGCTCGTGAATGAGGCGCGGGATGTTCGGATCGCGGGTGGCGAGAGAGATCTCCACGGTCACATCATTGCCGGAGACCTGGATGCCTTTGACGAGGCCGAAGGAGAGGATGTCACGGCTGAAGCCGGGATAGCGGACGCTGCCGAGCGCGGAACGAATGTCGTTTTCTGTGAGCATGGGGGGCGGGGGAGCTGTTCCGTTAGGCACGAAGCGGCCCGGCGCAATCAGCCAATCCCTGAAGCTACGTCACAACGGTCGTTCGTAGATGTGCTGGAAGGTGTTTTCGCGGTTCAGCGGGTCGATGATGGTGATGCCGTCGTCGCCGAAGCGGGCGGTGACGGGGGCGCCTTTGCCCTCGGAGAGGTATTGGAAGTTCAAATCACGCACTTTGGCGGCTGCATCGACGATGGCGCAGGTGATGCGGGCCTCCTCGGCGGTGGGGTAGAGGTGGGCGACGGCATCGCGGGTGGCACCGGAGAATTTGACGTCGCAAATGGCGACGAGGGCGACGGTGAGGCTGTCCACGCCGTAGCCGATGTAGGCCTTGGTGCCATCGGCGCGGAGGACATCACGGGTGAAGTGGTTGTTGCTCGTGCGGGAGCCGCCGCCGGCATTCCACCAGCGGAAGCCGCGGTATTGCTGATCGCTTTCCACTTTGCCATCGGCACCGACGATCTCGTGGCCCTGGTTCACGGGGCCTTCGAAGTCGGCGGGGGTGATCCAATTGTTGTGGAAGTTGATGCTCATGCCGTTGTCGAAATCGACGCGGACCTGCACGGCGTCGTAGGCGTTGATGCCATCGCGGATGAGGCGTTTCTTCTGGCCCACGGCGGTGAGGCTCACGGGCTTCGATTGGTAGTAGCTGAAGATGAGATCGGTCCAGTGCGGGCCGACGTAGCTGAAGGGATCGCTGCTTTCGACCCACTTGAAGGTGCTGGTGGAGACCTCCAGCGGCTCTTCGAGGTAGGCGGTGCCGTAAAGCGGTGCACCGATGCGATTTTGAATGTCGTCGCGGATGCGGAGGTGGTCCGGGTCGTAGCGTTTATGCATGTCCACGCCGACGATGAGGTTCTTCGCCTTGGCGGCGTCGATGATCTCATCGGCCTCTTGGGTGGAGAGGCACATGGGTTTCTCGGTGAGCACATGGACGCCCGCCTTGAGCGCCGCGAGCACGGGGGCAGTGTGGAGATGGTCCGGCGTGGCCACGGCCATGACATCGAGATCGGGGAAAGCCTTCAAAATGTCGTTCCAAGGCTCTTCGCCATGAAAACAGCGGGGTTCGTGCCCGGTGAGCTCTTTGAAGAAGGCGGCAGATTTCTTCGCGGAAGCCTCCGAACGCGTCGCCACGGCCACGAGGTCAAATTTCACGGGAGCGAGATCGCGGGAGTATTTGTCCAGGCCCACGCGGGCGAGCTGACCGGCGATGCCGAAGCGTTGGAGGTCCGCGTAAGCGCGGAGATGCACATCGCCGCCAAACATGCCGGCGCCGACGAGGGCGAGTTGAATGGTTTTTTCAGCCATAGCCCTCAAAAAAGCCGCCGAGGCCGCCGAGGCAAGGACGCAGCGTGGTATGGGC
>JBKCXA010000599.1:0-6556 GCA_046316935.1 Prosthecobacter sp. | reverse complement strand
ATGTCGAGATCACTTTGGGAGCCCAGTTTGAACGTGAGGCCAAGGGGGACGAGGCGGTTCTCGGTCTGCTGGAGGCGGTGGAGATCGGTGAGCCATTCGTTGCTGACGAAAAGGCGGGTGAGCGGACCGAGCGGGCGTGGCAAGGTCCACGCGAGCTGGAGTCGCTGACGGCTGCGGTGGGTGGTGAAGGTCTGTGCCTCGTTCCAGCGCCACTCGATGCGGTTCCGCCATTCGAGGGCGAGGTGCTTGGTGAGGTTGAAATGAGGATTGAGCTCCAGCTCGGGCCGGAACTGCGTCAAGCGGTCGCCCGTGCGGGTGTTTTCGATGCTCAGCAGCGAGAGGCCGATGCCGCCTTCGAGCCACGGGAGCAGGGCGTGCTTCACGCGAGGGCTGGCGATTTGCACATACGAGCCGTCATCGACATCGGCGCGATTCCCGAGGAAGAGGCCGGCGCGGGTCTTCTGGTTCCGCCAGAACTCGAGGTTCGTCCACGCCCACCATTCGTCGGCACGGAGGCCGGTGGTCATCAGGGCAAGGAGCAGGAGGAAGCGCATGTGCTCCTCTAAGAGAAGGAAAAGGGCCAGTCTGGACGAATCGCTGGCACAATGGTCATTCGTCATTAAAACATGCCGCCTTCCCATGGTCCCTCTTCTCGACGTCAACGCCCAGAACCACCCTCTCGAATCCGAACTGCAGGCCGCCTTCACGCAGGTGCTGAAGCATGGCCGCTTCATCATGGGACCGGAAATGGAGACCTTTGAGAAGGAAGTGGCCGCCATGACGGGCGCAAAGCATGCCCTCGCCGTCTCCTCCGGCACGGATGCCCTCCTGCTGGCGCTCATGGCCTTGGACATCAAACCGGGTGACGAGGTGCTGTGCCCGGCTTTCACCTTCTTTGCCACCGCGGGAGCCGTTTCGCGTCTCGGAGCCGTGCCGGTCTTCACGGACATCTGCCCGATCTGCTTCAACATCGACATCAATGACGCCCGCCGGAAGGTGACGGCCAAAACGAAGGCGATTATCCCGGTGCATCTGTTTGGCCAGTGCGCGGACATGGACCCGATCCTCGCTCTCGCTGGCGAGCACGGGCTGAAGGTCGTCGAGGACGCGGCGCAGTCGATCGGCGCGGCATACAAAGGCCGTCAAAGCGGCACGATGGGGCACTTTGGCACCTACAGCTTCTTCCCGAGCAAAAACCTCGGCGGTTTTGGCGATGGCGGCATGGTCGTGACGAATGACGACGAGTTGGCGGAGTTTGCCCGTGTGCTCCGCGTGCATGGCAGCAAGCCGAAGTACTACCATCACTACGTCGGCGGGAACTTCCGCATGGACACGCTGCAATGCGCCCTGCTCAGCGTGAAAGTGAAACGCTACGCGGAATACACCGCTGACCGCCAGCGGAACGCCACGGACTACACCGCTGCTCTCTCGAAGCTGCCCGGCGTCGTCCTGGCCGACCCCGCGCACTGCAAATGCGCCTCCGCCCAGAGTGCGGCGCTGGCCGCCCAAGGTGCGAAGATCGTCCTGCCGGTGGCTTACGGCCATAATTCGCACATTTGGAACCAGTACACCCTCCGCGTGCTCGGGGCAGGGAAGCGCGATGCCCTGCGCGACCACCTCCTCGCGAAGAAAATCGGCTGCGAGGTTTATTACCCCGTCACCCTCGATCAGCAGCAGTGCTTTGCGGACCTGCCCGCCACCAGCCGCAGCGGCTGCGAGGTGGCCCACCAGCTCGCCAGCGAGGTGCTGAGCATTCCCATCTATGGGGAACTCACTGAGGCCCAGCGCGAGGAGGTCATCGCGGCCATCGCGGAATGGCTGTGAGCACAGGCGGGGCGGCAGCCCGACTTTGGTCAATTGGAGAATTGACGCCGGGAACGAAAATTTGCAGTCTTGGCTCTGTTCTCTGGGTCTTGTCCCGCCAACCACCACATCCAGCCATGCATTCACGCAATCTCACCTCATTGTTGTGCCCCAAGCGCTTCGCTCACGCTATTGTCGCCAGCCTGGTTCTGCTGCTTGTCGGAGCCGCCCAGGGGCAAACGACCTTTGATTGGTTCAACACAGCTCCAGACGGCAATTGGAGACAGGGAGCCGCGGGCGCCCGCTGGACGGGAGGTCTTTGGGACGAGCCTACGTTTGGTATTTTGCGCTTCAACAACAACAGCCAGTTGAACATGACCAACAACGTGGCCGGCACCTACAACATGCACGGCCTGAATTTCGGCTCGTTTAACACCAGCACCCGCACTCTGGGCGGGAACACCGTGCGGTTGTTCGACTTTAGCGGTGCTGATCCACACATCACCAACGACTCCTCCGCCACTCACATCATCAATTTGAACCTCGAAGGTGACGGATCAGCAGGGGATCCGCTGAAGATCAACCTCAACAGCTCGGGCGGTCTGACTTTTGGTGGCACGATCAACAACCAGGGAAGCTGGGTGGATGTGGTTGGCTCCACGACTTCGGCCGTCTCGGCGACTTTCAACGGCGTCATTTCAGGCAGTGGCGGACTCTACAAGAACAACGCCAACACAACCGCGGTGCTCGCGGCGGACAATACTTACTCGGGCGGCACCACGATTGATGCCGGCACCCTGCAGGTAGGCAATGGCGGCACCACCGGCAGCCTTGGCACCGGCGCGGTGACGAACAATGCCACACTGGCCTTCAACCGTGCCAACGGCGTCAATTTTGTCCTTTCGAACGCCATCAGCGGAACCGGGGCGCTCCAGCAGAACGGCGGCAATGTCATCACCATCTCCAGCGCCAACAGCTACACCGGTGCCACCACCATCAATTCCGGCACGCTGCGTGTGGAAGCCAACCAGGCTCTAGGGACCGGTGCGGCCGGCACGACGGTTAACAGCGGCGGCACCCTGATGCTCAGTGGAGTGAATTATTCCACCGCCGAAGCTCTCACCATCAATGGCGCGGGTGTGGGAGGCAATGGCGCACTCAGGAACAATCTGGGCAGCAGCACCTATGCAGGTCAGGTCACGGCTGCCTCAAACGCCACCATCAACGTCACTGGCGCCGGTGAGTCTCTCACCCTCACCGGTGGTATCGTGAAGAATGGCACGATCCTCACCATCACAGGGAACGGCTCAGTCATCGTCAACAACACGGGTATCAGCGGAGCTTCTTCCAATAGCGATCTGGTCGTCGATGGAGGAAACCTCATCGTCAATGCCGCCAGCAATTACAACGGCCCCACCACGGTGCAGAACAACGGCACCCTTGTTGCCAATGCGGCCATCGACACCACCACGCTCACGGTGAACGCCGGAAGCACGCTGGCCGGCTCTGCCAGCGTCAATGCAGGCGCGGGTAATGTCTATCTCAACGGCACCTTCGTGGCGGGTTCCGCAAGTGGCGGCGCTCCTCGTGAGGATTTCGCAATTACCGCAGCCAGCACGATCGCCGGCAACAGCTCCACTCTGACGTTCGACCTGTTCCAGCGTGGTGGCGACCTCACCGGCACGGCCTCGGCGGCAGACACCCTTCTTGTCACCGGCAATCTGAGCCTGCTCTCCAGCGTGGTGCTTGACATTGTCAACGCCGCCGGCCTTTCCGGCTGGGCTGCGGGTGACAAGTGGAACCTTTGGGATGTCACCGGCAGCACCACCGGCACCATCGCCACGGTCAACGCTCCCTCTCTTGGCAATCCTCTCCTTAGCTGGCAGTTCACCGAGAGCACGGGCGTGCTCGAAATCATCGCCGTTCCGGAGCCCTCGAAGGCGCTCTTTACCGGTCTCGGTCTTGCATCGCTGCTCTTCCGTCGCCGCCGCGCGTGAGAGGTGGACGAGATTGATTTTCAAAGGCCCCGCCCTTTCTGGCGGGGCTTTTTGTTTTCTCGCGAAACCATCTTTTCAGCACGGGGTTTGCAGGCCGCATGACCACCGCTAGTCTGGCGGACGCGCTTCCCGCCTTTCTCATGCCCGAACCGGATCGGAACCCATGCCCCGCTCCCTCGCCCGCCCTGGCGGACGCGGTGGACGAGTCGTCGGACGAGGAAAGCGTGCGTCTGATGCTTCGTGTGAGAGATGGTGATGTGAAGGCCTTTGAGAGGCTGGTCGAGATGCATCAGGGCGCCGTCGTGGGCACTGTTTACCGCATGCTGAACAACCTGGATGACGCGCACGACATCGCCCAGCAGGTCTTCATCCGCGTCTGGCGCAGCGCCCCGCGCTACGAGGCCACCGCGAAGTTCACCACCTGGCTTTACACCATCACGCGGAACCTCGTTTTCAATGAGACACGCCGCCGCTCACGCCGGAAGGAAGTCAGTATTGAGCAGGAGAACGAGGACGATCCGCCCAAGCACTTCGCGGATCTCAGCGTGGCCGGCGCGGATGAGAATCTGGCGAAGGCGGAGTTTCACGACGCCCTCGAAAAGGCCATCGCCGCGCTGCCGGAGAAGCAGCGGATGGCCGTGATCCTTCGCGGCAAGCAGGACCTGCCTTATGAGGAGATCTGCGAGATCCTGAAGATGTCTCTTCCTGCCTTGAAGAGCCTGCTGTTTCGAGCACGCAATGATCTGCGCAAGCATCTCAGCCAGTTTTTGGGCGAAAACGCTGAGGGCTGACCTCACTCATCGGCATCAGCGCGGCGGCGGAGTTCGGCCGGAATCTGTCCCACGAATCGCGGCGTGAGTTCAATGGCCTCAAAGATTTGATCGATCTCCTGCTGCGAGATATCTCCCGGGCGATCAATCTCGAAATAGACCAGATCGTGCCGCGCATCGACCTTGTAACGCACTCGCGGAAAGTGATCCATTTGGTTGCGGAGCTGCATCATGGCGGACTCTTTGCGCAAGCCGGGGGCATAAATTTCGACTTCGATCATGGTGGTAGAGTGGGTTGTATCGGATTGCCTCCGAGTCGCCAAGTAAAAACAACGGCCAAGTCCTCGCGTTCTGAAAATTCCACTCAGGTGACTGACTTCAGCCGTTTTTGCCTCTGAGGTAAGTTGTTTGTCATGTTACTTAAATGAGGATTGACCGCATCCGGCCCTTCGTGGGATTCTGATGTTCTAATGATGGCTCGTGTTTTCCAGCAGCCATGCCGAAGTTTTCGGAACGCGTTGTCCGCTGTGGTTTGCGGGCTCGGGATTCTCTTTCCCTATCAACAAGCAACGGCTCAAGTCGTGTGGAATGGCAGTGGCGATGGCACCACGTGGAATGACACGGCCAACTGGGCGGGCGGTGTCCTGCCGGGCGGGACAAGCATCGCGCTATTTGGTTCTGCCGGCTCCGCTGCGCAGATCGGACTGACTTCCAGCCAGTCGCTCGGCGGCATCCGACTCGCCGCGGATTCGACGATGGGTCGCACGATTGGCAGCGCAGCAGCTTCGCCCATCACGCTCTCGCTCACGGGCACGGTGCTGTTGGAAAACTTGAGCATGACTCAGACACTCACCTTGGCCCCGACCGTGAGCGGCGGTACGGGTGCGATGTCCGTTTCACTCGGTTCAGGCTCCATCAGCACGGTGGCAGGCGGCATCGTGATCGGGGCAAACCTCAGTGGCACGGCTTTCACGAAAACAGGCGCCGGAACACTCACCCTCACCGGCACGAACACTTACACGGGCACGCTCACGATCAATGCGGGCACGGTGCAGGTCGGCGATGGCGGCTCCACCGGCACACCGGGGAATGCCAGCATTACCATCAACAGTGGCACGAGCCTCGTCTTCAATCGGAGTGGCACGCTGACCACCGGCGTCTCGCTTTCTAGCAGCGGCACGCTGGTGCAAAATGGCAGTGGCACGCTTGAATTGACCTCGGCGAGCAGCTTCAGCGGTCCGGTGAATGTCAATGCGGGCACCGTGAAGCTGAGCGGCAACGGGGCCATCGGGAATGGGGCCATCAGCATCGCCTCTGGAGGCACGCTGGAGGTGGCTAGGGACTCGAGCACTTACAACATGTTCAACGTGCTCAGCGGTTCCGGCAGCATGGTAAAATCAGGCTCTGGAGCGCTCTTGCTGGGAAATCCCAGCACCTTCACCGGCACCACCACGGTGAAAGGCGGCACGCTGATCGTTGGTGCCACTGGCGGCAGTCACAGTCTCATCGGCGGTGGACCGATCGTGCTGGAGAATGCTGGCACCGTCCTCGCTCATTGGGCCATCGGAGGTTCTTACACCTTCGCCAATGCCATCAGCGGGCTCGGCACGGTGGTGATGGATTCCGGCAGCAACACCGCCACGCTTTCAGGCCCAAACACCTACACAGGGCCTACCACTCTTAAGACGGGCACCCTCGCCGTTTCGAGCCTGGCGGATGGTGGCAGCACGAGTGGCCTCGGAGCCTCCAGCAGTGCCGCGACGAACCTCATCATCAATGGCGGCACGCTTCGCTACACCGGTGCCGCTGTGACCACCGACCGCCTTTTCAGCGTCGGCACGGCCAGCGGACTCATCGATGCCTCGGGCAGCGGCGCCGTGCAGTTTACCAATTCCGGCTCGATGGGCTTCAACAGCCAGACAGGTGCCCGCACGCTTGTTTTGACCGGCAGCAATACCGGCGACAACTCCCTCGCCGCGGCCATCG
>JBKCXA010000598.1:0-2715 GCA_046316935.1 Prosthecobacter sp. | reverse complement strand
GTGCGTGGCATTCAAAGCGGTCATCTGCCTCGCGAGGCCGCAGGCGCTCATTTTCGCCAAATCGAAGGCGGGCAGGTCTTTTTGACGCTCGACCTTCCCGGCGATGAACATTACGACAGCACCTCCGCCGCCAGTTTGAGCACCGTCGAGGTCAGTGGAAGGTCGCTGGCCTTTCAAATCGTCGATTACCTGCGAGGCGAGCATGCGGCGTTTCGCGAAGCATGGATTGCCGCGCTGCCTGCGAGAGCCGGCGTGCGTGAAAGCCGCCGCTGGATCGGAAAAACCATCCTCACCGAGGACGACCTGCTCTCCAGCCATCGCGGAGACGATGATGTGGCCTTCGCGACCTGGCCGATGGAGCTGCGCGAGACCGCGAAAGGCCCGAAACTGCTCTTCCCACGCGATTTTAAGCCCTGTGGCATTCCTGCCGGTTGTTTGCAGGCGCGAGATCTCGCGAACGTCTTCATCGCCGGACGCTGCCTCTCCACCACCCATCGTGCCCAGGCCAGCACGCGGGTCATGGGCACCGCTTTGGCCACTGGCGAGGCTGCGGGCCGGATGGCGGCCGCCACCTGAGCCTTTCCTCACGAGCTTTTGCTGGCTTCCCCGGCCTCGGCGGCTACCACTCGTGGCCCCATGCCACGCCTGCTGCTGTTCCTCACCCTCCCGCTCTTCATCGCCGATCAGGTGACGAAAAGCTGGATCGTCGCGAACTTTCCCTCGCCCTTCGATCCGGCGGGATATGGCGTCGAGCGGGAGATCATCCCCGGCATCTTCTGGCTGCATCACGCGGCGAACACCGGCGTGGCCTTCGGCATGTTCAACGGCACCGCGTATGCGAACTACGCCTTCACCTTTGTGTCGCTCGCGGCGCTTGCCTTCATCATCGTGCTGCATCGCAAAGGCGCCTTCCCCGGCTGGATGAGCCGCCTCGCCGTCGCCCTGCTGGTCAGCGGCATTTTTGGCAACCTCACCGACCGCCTCTTCCGCGAGCACGCCACCGGCAAGCTCTTCAACGGCACCTTCTTCGATGGTTACGTCGTCGATTTTCTCCGCTTCGACTTCGGCTTTCCACCCTTCAACCCCTGGCCCTCCTTCAACGTCGCCGACTCCTGCGTCGTCTGTGCCGCCATCCTGCTGGCGCTCAGCACGTTCTTTGAGAAGCCGGAGGAGAAGAATCAGGTTTAAACGTGGGCGGTAAATTCACCGGCGGTCCACATGCCGTATTGCTATGCGCTTCATCGACTTTGTTCATCATGTCGCTGAAGTCGCGCCTCCTCAATGAGCCACCAAAAGTCTTTGTAGTATTCCTTCACCTTAAGAGTCCGGCCTGTTTGCTCGTTAGCAAGCGAATACAATGATTGCTCTAAGTCGAGCAGAGGCGCGCACCAGTAATCAAGAAATAACTCTTTGTTTACCGCGCCATGCCTGACGAGCGTGCCGGCCAAATCAAAGCTGGAGCAGACGCGCCGCACGTTTGGATCTTTGAGGCTTAACTTGACCTCCGACTCACGAACATATCGACGGGACTCGCTTAGTTCATCTCGATGGAGGAACTGATGTAGTGTTAAAAGGTTGTCGATGCGTTTCTGACGCTGGTTGCTGAAAACGACGTATAAGCTTAGAGCAAAGCCAAGCACCGCAATTATGCTGCTACAGACAGTGAGCATGCGTGAAGCAATGACATCGAAAGTGCGAGAGCACAACTTGCCACCAATGTTATCTTTGCCTGCTTCGTGGTGGGACAACGGGACGTCAGGCAATTAGCCAAACTCTACTTTTGGGGAATGCTCTTTCCCGCACATGAATAGTGGAAAAAACAATAATCATGCCGCCCCAAACGCCATAGGCGACCGGTATGCCAGCACGCGCCCCGGATTTTCGGTTTGCACCGAGGCCCCTCAGTTCCTAATAAGCGCCTCCCCAACCCTCCGCTCTTAGCCCTCAGCCCTCCGCACCCCCGCCTGTGGCCAAAAAATCTTCCTCCAAGCCGACTGACGCCCATTCCCCGATCTTGCCCTCCGCCGCGCCGGTGGAGCACAAGCCCGTGGACGACCTCTACGGCGACTGGTTCCTCGACTACGCCAGCTATGTGATCCTGGAACGCGCCGTGCCGCACATCCACGACGGCCTCAAGCCGGTGCAGCGCCGCATCATGCACTCGCTCTGGGAGAAGGACGACGGCCGCTACAACAAGGTCGCGAACATCGTCGGCCATTGCATGCAGTATCACCCGCATGGCGACGCCTCCATCGCGGACGCGATGGTGCAACTCGGCCAAAAAGAGCTGCTCATCGACACGCAGGGCAACTGGGGCAACACCCTCACCGGCGACAACGCGGCGGCTCCGCGATACATCGAGGCCCGCCTGTCGAAGTTCGCGCAGGACGTGGTTTTCTCGCCGAAGGTCACCGAATGGCTCGCCAGCTACGACGGCCGCAACAAGGAACCGGTGACGCTGCCGGTGAAATTCCCGCTGCTGCTGGCGCAGGGCGTAGAAGGCATCGCGGTGGGCCTGTCCTGCCGCATTTTGCCACACAACTTCATCGAATTGTGCGACGCCAGCATCGCGGCGCTGCGTGGCGAGGACTTCAAGCTGCTGCCGGACTTTGCCACCGGCGGCATCATGGACGCCACGGAGTATAATGACGGCCAGCGCGGCGGTCGCGTCCGCGTGCGGGCGAAGATCGAGCAAGGAGCGAAAAAGAACACGCT
>JBKCXA010000597.1:0-2538 GCA_046316935.1 Prosthecobacter sp. | reverse complement strand
CGCCGACGACGACCGAGCAGGAGAACGCCCAGTTCTACCAGAGCGATTATGAAGAAAGCACGACCACGGATCTGCCGTCAGCCGAAGAACTGGAGAAACTGAAGAAGGAAAACTTTGCCAGCCTGAGCACAAGCTACCTAGGCTACATCGAAGTGATCCGCGCCCTGGGCGTAATGCCGGGCGCTCAGGTGATGGATTTCGGCTGTTCCTGGGGCTACGGCAGCCATCAGCTTCAGCAGGCGGGTTTCTCGGTGAGGGCTTTTGAAATATCAAAGCCGCGTGCGAGCTACGCACAGGAGAAGCTGGGAATCGCCACCATCGAGGTGGAGGACATTGCTCCAGAGTCATGTGATGTGTTTCTTTCCTGCCATGTGATCGAGCATGTTCCCTCAGTGGAGAACATGGTGGCTCTCGGGGAGCGGGCGCTGAAGCCCGGCGGTCTTTTCATCGCCTTCACGCCGAATGGTTCGATGGCTTATCGGAACAGAAACCCCGAAGGCTGGCACCGGAGCTGGGGGGGCGTGCATCCGCAGTTGATTGATGATGTCTTCATCCAGCGGATGAGCGGGCGTCGTTCATTCATCGCGGCCACGCCGCCCTATCCGTTCGAATCGCTGCGGGTCTGGGAAGGCGGTCCAAAGCTCCTGCCGATGGAAGGCAATGAATTGATGATCGCATTCCGCAAGCCAATTGTCTAAAAGGTATTAACGAATGACAGCCGTCAAACCGCAAGTTCTGCTCGTGCATCCAGGCACTCAGTATGCACCGCATCTCGCCCGTGAATTGAGCTCACATGGGATGCTGCATCGTTTTTGGACGGGATTCGCTCTTGCTGAGGATGGTTGGGGAGCGCGTTTTTTGAAACTCTGCCCTGCAAGCATCAGCAGTCGTCTTGGGAAACGCATGATGGAGATCCCACGTTCAAAGCTCCGCAGCCTGCCTCTTCTGGACTGGCGGGCACGCAGGGCGGCACGATCGGTGGGGGAAGAGGCAGCCTTCTTTGAGCGCAACCGCCGGTTTCAGAAGGCCGTTCAAGATGATGAAATCGGCGCTTCAAATGTGGTGATCGGATTCGATACATCGGCCTGGTTGCTGGGACGGCGGGCCAAAGCGATGCAGAGAAAATTCATTCTTGATCAAAGCATCGGGCATCCCGCCGCGAAGGAGCGCATTTTCGAGAGCCTGCGGCAGCGCTTCCCGGCATGGAGAAATTCGGCACCCAAGAAGGCGAACGAGATTCAAGCCGTCGAGCGTGAAGAACACGATCTGGCTGACGTGATCGTGGCCCCCAGTGAGTTCGTGAAGCAGACACTTTCGACCGAAGGAGTGGAGCCGAGCAAGATTCACGTCATCCCGTTTGGCACGGACCTCGGCTTGTTTCATCCGCCCGATCAACGTGATCGCGGCAGCCATGGAAAGCCAGTGGCCTTTCTTTTTGTCGGCGGTCTCACGGTGCGCAAGGGACTGCCCGTGCTGCTCGCCGCCTGGAGGCGGATGAATCTGCCCGCAGCCGAACTGTGGCTTGTGGGCTCCGGTGAGTTGCCAGCCGAAGAAAAAGCCACCTTGCCGCAGACGGTGAAGATCCTCGGTCCGAAAGGCCGGGCCGACGTGGCGGCTTTGATGCGCGAGTCCGATGTCTTTGTCTTCCCAAGTTTTTTCGAGGGCTTGGCTCAAGTGCAGATCGAAGCAATGGCGACGGGATTGCCCGTGATCGGCACACATGAGTCGGGCGCGGGCGGCCTCGTGCAAAGCGGTGTGGATGGTGAGATTGTCCCCGCCGGAGACGAGAAGGCGCTGGCCGATGCGATGCGAAAACTAGCGACGGATCACGACTTGCGCCGCCGGATGCAGGCGTCCGCTCTTGCTTCACGTGAACAGCTTAGTTGGAAGATTTATGGAGACCGCTGGGCGGCGCTGCTTACCACACTCGGATGCTAATCATTCTCACCACCCACCCGATCCAGTATCAAGTGCCGCTCTGGCAGGCACTGGCACATGACGGACGTGTGCCTTTTGAGGTCTGGTATCTCAGTGACCACGCGACGCGTAAAAGTCACGACAAAGAGTTCGGCACAAGCTTTGCCTGGGATCTGGACATGCTTTCCGGCTACCCGCATCGATTCTTGAAGACGCCCGCAGATGTCACGCCTGCCTCGTTCTGGAAGTGCCGCCTGGACGAACGGCTGCGAGACAGGCTCCACGCATCGGGTGCGCGGGTTTTGTGGATCCAGGGATGGCAGGTCGCCGGCTACTGGCAGGCCGTGCGTGAAGCCAAGGCCGCGGGCGTGAAAGTCTGGCTGCGCGGTGAGAGCAATGACCTGGCCCCGTCGACCTCAACTTGGAAACGGATCGTGAAGCGCGTGCTTCTTGGCTGGTTCTTCAAGCGGGTGAACACGTTCCTCTGCATCGGACGTGCGAACCGCCGTCTCTATGAGAGTTATGGAATCAAAGCGGCCCGCATTTTGCAAGCGCCTTACTGCGTGGACAATGAGCGGTTTCAAAAACAGGAGGAAAGCGTCAGATCACAGAGGGTAGAGG
>JBKCXA010000596.1:0-3258 GCA_046316935.1 Prosthecobacter sp. | reverse complement strand
GGCCTCGGGAGCGCTCTCGACGCGGTTCACGATGGCCTTGCCGCTGCGCATCACGGCCTCGTCGTCCTTGCGATACTCGGCGGCGCGACGTCGCGGGAAGAAATCGAGATCGGTTTTGCCGATGGCGTCCTTCTCACGCTGCACGCCGCAGTATTCCCAGCCGCAGCGATTCAGCGCCATGAAGCGCCCGGCGCGGTCTTTGATGAAGAAGTTCACGTCCGGCAGCAGGTCAAAGAGCCGCACGAGCTCGCTGCCGCGGGTTTGACGCAAAAAGGCCTGTGGTGAAATCGCCGCCATGATGGGCTGATTTTACACAAGGAAGGCACGGGCGTGCAAGACGGCATCGCAGGTCATGGCGTAAGGGTGACTTGCACGATCCGACACATCTTTTGCCGGAAGCGGCATGACTTGGCCGGTAGAGTTTTCGGCTCGCCGTCGTAAGCACAATAGTATCCGCCAAGGCCACTCAAATACCATGAAACCCTCCCTTCCCCTGCACTTGCGCCGTGAGCGGCTCCTGCGCCTCGTCGCCCGACTCGAACGGGGTGATCAAACCGTGCTCCCGCATCTCGATGAACCGCTGGGTGATGCGGAATTGATCGCTTCGTTTGATGACGCGGAACTGAAAGACCTCATTTTGGTCGTGAAGCATCACCGGCCAGATCTGGCGCTCGTGCTGCTTACGCATGTGAAGACGCCGAAAGAGCGCCAAAGCCTCGGAAACTGCCTCGCGGCACTTTGGAGCCGCATCGACATCAATGCGGCCTGGCGGGCGATTTCCGCCAGCAGCCTGCCGGAGGCCGAGCGGCTGGCCCTGCGCAGCGCGATGGTGTGAAGCCAACATCCGCTGCAAGGAGAGCCAATTTCGCCGCAAAAAATCCTGTTCAAATCGCGTAAGCACAATCATACCGGCCACCAGCACTTTCATATCATGCTCAAAACCCTCTCCATCTCCCTTCTCGTGCCCGCCGCGGCGTTTGCCAGCGTCGAGTTCAACAAGGACATCCGCCCCATCCTCGCGGATGCGTGCTTTCACTGCCACGGGCCTGATCCGGGCACGCGGAAGGCCGGTTTGAGGCTCGATACGGAGGCGGGATTCTTCACTGCGAAGAAGGGCGAAGAGCCCACGGTCATCAAAGGCAAGCCGGAGGCGAGTTCGCTCTACCAGCGCCTGCTTTCCACCGATGAGGACGAGATCATGCCGCCGCCGGAGAGCCACAAGGAGCTGAAGCCCGCGCAGATCGCGATGATCAAAGCTTGGATCGAGCAAGGTGCCCCCTGGCAGCCGCATTGGAGCCTGATCCCGCCTCAAAAGCCCGCGATGCCCGCTGTGAAGGATGAGCCGTGGGTGAAGACTCCCATCGACCGCTTCGTGCTGGCCTCGCTGGACAAAGCGGGCCTCAAACCGGCTCCTGAGGCCGATGCGCATACCTTGGTGCGGCGCTTGTCTTTGGACATCACGGGGCTGCCGCCTTCGCCCGAGCTGCTCGCACGCTACTGTCCGACGGGTCAGACAAGTCCGACGCGTCTGACCGATGCGCAGATCAGCGCGCTCATTGATGAGCTCATGAAATCTCCGGCCTACGGCGAGCACCGCGCCCGTTACTGGCTCGATGCGGCACGCTACGGCGACACCCACGGACTGCACTTCGACAACTACCGCGAGATGTGGCCTTACCGCGATTGGGTGGTGAAGGCCTTCAATGCGAACCAGCCGTTTGATCAGTTCACGCTCGATCAAATCGCGGGTGATTTGCTGCCGAATCGCACGGATGACCAGCTCATCGCCACGGGCTTCCAGCGTTGCAACATCACCACCAATGAAGGCGGCACGATTGATGAGGAAAACCTCGCGAACTACGCGGTGGATCGCGTCCAGACGCTCGGCTGGGTTTACATGGGCCTCACCACGAACTGCTCGCAGTGCCACGATCACAAGTTTGATCCCATCACGCAGCGCGACTTCTATTCGATGGCCGCTTTCTTCCGCAACACCACGCAGGGTGCGAAGGACGGCAATGTGAAGGACGGACGCGGCCCGGTGCTCGTGATCCCGAGCGAGCAGGACAAGCCGCGCTGGCAAAAGCTTCCCGCCGAGATCGCCGAGGCCACAAAGCAGCGCGACGAACGCAAAAAGGCTGCCGGGGCCGATTTCAATGCTTGGCTCGCCTCCGCGAAGCCGGAGCATCTCGACCAAGATGTGCCCACGAAGGGCCTGCAGGTACATTTGCCGCTCAATGAAGGCGTCGGCAACGATGTCGCGAATGTGTGCGGCACACCCGCGAAGGCCAAAGCGCTCGGCCAGATCTCGTGGACGCCTGGTGGCAAGCTCGGCCCTGCACCGGTGATCAAGTCTGGCAGTACCTTTGAAGTCAGCGACGCGGGTGATTTCGAGTTGAATCAAAAGTTCAGCTACGGCGCCTGGGTTAAAGCAGGCCGCAATGGCGTCTTCGGAGCCATCATGTCGCGCATGGACGAGAAGAACGGCTATCGCGGCTGGGATCTCTGGCAAAGTGATCGCGGTGTGTCCGTCCACATCATCGACAAATGGGAGAGCAATGCCATCAAGGTCACCACGCGTGATGCGGTGCTGAAACCGGGCGAGTGGCAGCATGTCTTCATGACTTACAACGGCAGTGGCAAGGCCAACGGCATCCAGATTTACATCAATGGCGTGCTGCAGAAGCGCCTCATCGTGAACACAAACACGATCAAGCCGAAGGCCAGCATCCGCACCACCGTGCCGATGAAAATCGGCCAGCGCAGCGATGGGGCCGTCTTTGCCGATGGCAGCGTGCAGGATGCCCGCGTGTATGACCGTCAGCTCAGCGAGGCCGAGATCAAGACACTCGCCGATGTCGGCCCGCTGCGAGCCATCCTCGCCGCTGCGACTGACAAACGCACGCCACAGCAGCGGAATGCGCTCTTTGCCCACTACCTCGCCACCCGCGACACCGAGTGGATGAAGCACGATGGCAACGCGAAGAAGCTCGAAGCCGAAAAAGACGCCATCAAGGCCCGCAGTCCCATCACGCATGTGCAGGAGGAAGTCATGAACGTCATGCCGATGGCGAACATCCTCGCCCGCGGAGCCTATGACAAGCCCGGCGAACGCGTCGAAGCCGCTGTGCCCGCCGCTTTGGGCAAGTTGCCTGAAAAAGCACCGAAGAACCGCCTCGGCCTCGCGCAGTGGCTCGTATCGCCGGACAATGCGCTCACGGCCCGCGTCACGGTGAACCGTTTTTGGGATGTAATGTT
>JBKCXA010000595.1:0-5893 GCA_046316935.1 Prosthecobacter sp. | reverse complement strand
GTTTGCTGGTGGGCTGGCTCGGGGCGCAGGCGGCGGTGGGTGGTGTGAGCAAGACGGTGAATGCCTTGTATGGGGCGGCGAGCGTGCAAAGCGCGGACCTGCATCTCGGCGAAGCTTGGCTGAGCATGAGCATCGCCATCGTGACGAGTTTGATCGCGGCATGGTGGCCGGCGCGTGAGGCGTCGCGAACGCCGCCGGTGCATATGCTGGGACGCAAAGCAGCCGTTTTTAGCGGCGGCGGATGGTGGCGGGCGGAGTGGTTGGGATGGGCGCTGATGGCCGTGGCGATTCTTTTGGCTCAACTCGGTGCCTGGAGGCTCAGCGGAGGCACGCGGGTGCCGCTGGCGAGTTATGCGGCGGCGCTGTGTTGGCTGCTGGGCACGAGTTTGGCTGCAGCGCGGCTCATGGGTCCCATGGGACATATAGGACACATAGGACCTATGCGAGACCTGACGACGTTACGCCTCGGCCTGAGTCATCTGCGCAGGCCGACCGTGAGGCACCGCTTCGCAGTAGCGGCGCTGGCGAGCGCGGTGGCGATGACGGCGGGCATGGCGATCATGGTATCGAGCTTTGATGGCACGATGCGCGGATGGATCGAGCGGAGCATGAAAGCCGATCTGTATGTCTCCAGCGCCGGTGCTCAAAGCGCGAGCAGCACGCATCAGATCAGCGCGACGACGATCGAGAGGCTGCGAGGCATGCCGGAGGTGACGGAGGTGGCCACGCTGCGTGCACGGGGCATCACGCTGCGCGGGGCACCGACGATGGTGCTCGGTGTGGATGGTCCGTTCACGCGGCGGCAGGATGCGTATGCGTGGGTGAAGGAGCCTGGAGAGGCGGAGTGGTGGAGTGATGGAGGGGCGATCATCAATGAGAGCTTTGCGGAGCGCTTTGAAGTGAAGGTGGGTGATGCGCTGGAACTACCCGGTGGGCATCGAGTGAGCATTCGTGGCATTCAGGCGGATTATGGGAATGAACGCGGCGCGGTGACAATTTCGGAGGAAACCTTTCGCCAATGGTTTGAAGGTGAGATGGCCTGGCGGGTGGCTTTGATGCTGAAGCCGGGCGCGGATGCGGAGGCACTGGCAAAACGGATCGCGGAGGCGCATCCGGGGCTTTCGGTGTTCACCAATGCGCATCTGAGGCGCGAAGCGCTGCGCATCTTCCGCCAGACGTTTTCGGTGACGTATGCGCTGGAGGTCATCGGCGTGTTCGTGGCGGTGGCGGGGCTTGGGCTGGCGTTGGCGAGCTTGCTGTTGGAGCGTCGCGCGGATTTGAGCACGCTGAGGTCGCTGGGCATGACAGGTCGGCAAATCGCGGCGACGAGTGCTTGGGAAGGCGCGGGCGTGGCGATGGCGGGCGCGGTGATGGGCTTGATCTCTGGCGGCTGGCTTGGCTGGCTCCTCATCTATCGCGTGAACAAGCAGTGCTTTGGCTGGACGCTGAGCTTTGCGATGCCGTGGGGGCAGATGATCATCCTTTTGATGGCTATTGTTGGCGTCGGGGCACTTGTCTCGGCGATGGTGGGCAAGTGGGCGGCGAAAATGAAATGGGAGGAGAAGGAATGAGCGTCTTTCGATATTCAGAGTTCCTTGTTCGATATTCGATATTCAATCTGGGTCCCCGGATGGAATCTCGAATGATGAAGTGGTGCCTCGTCTGGATCTTGTCCGCTGGAAGCGTGTTGGCCCAGACGACACCCGATGGCTTCGCGATTCCGCAGAAGGGACGTGTGTTTGAGTTTCCTCGGGATCATGGGAGCCACGGCGAGTTTCGCACGGAGTGGTGGTATCTCACGGGGCATCTCGATGGGGTGGATGGACGGCGCTTTGGCTTTCAGGTCACGTTTTTCCGTCAGGCGGGTCGCGAGGCGGCGAGCGGGAAGGTCTCGCATCTGCATCTGGCGCATGCAGCGCTGCTGGATGCGGCGAGCGGTAGCTTTCTACATGAGGAGAAGCTCAACCGCGAAGGCTGGGATGCGTTTTCCTCGGCGACGACACTCGATGTGCGGAACGCGAACTGGTTGCTGAAGCTCGATGAGGCCACGAAACGCATCACCGTGGCGGCGACGGTGAAGGCGGACGCGGTTTTGAAGCTGGAGCTGGAGGCGGTGAAGCCGCTGGTGGTCTTCGGTGAGGATGGCGTTTCGCGAAAAGGCACGAACGAAAGCGCGGCGAGCCATTACCTGACCTTTCCACGACTGAAGGCGACGGGCAGGGTGCAGGTCGGCTCACAAGAACATCGCGTGAGCGGGGAAGCGTGGATGGATCATGAGTTCAGCAGCTCGCAGCTCGATGAGGGCCAGGCGGGCTGGGACTGGGCGGCGATTCAATTGAAGGATGGGCGCGAGATCATGGTGTATCGCATGCGGCGCACGGACGGCAGCACGGACGCGGCATCGACGCTCACATGGATCGCGAAGGATGGCGCGTTGAAGAAGGCGGCCTTCGACTGGAAGGCGCTCGGCACGTGGAAGAGCCCGCACAGTGCCGCGGAGTATCCAAACCATGTGCGCATTGAGAGCGATGGCAGCGTCTTTGAACTGCGTCCGCTGGCGCAGGATCAGGAGCAGGGCGGCTCGATCACGGGGCTGCCGTATTGGGAAGGGGCCTGCGATGTGCTGGATGAACGCGGTGAAGTGATCGGGCGTGCGTTTCTCGAACTGGCCGGCTACGCGGGGGATTTGAAGCGCTATTTGGGGAATTGAAGTCGGGCGAGATTGGATTCATGCTGGAGCCATGAGCACTCCACCGCCTCCTCTTCCCTTCGGCGATCCGACGAACATCCAGAAGGAGCACGCGTCGGCGGTGGGAAAAGGCGTGCTGTTTGGCTGTGGAGGCTGCGCGGTGGCTGTAGGCGTGCTGGCGCTGCTCGGCGTCGCAATCTTTGCCCTGGTGATGAGTTTCATGAATGGCGCGGACGCTTGTCAGATGTCGCTCAAGGCGGCGCAGGAGTCGGAAGTGATGCGCGTGGAGCTTGGTGAGCCGATCACGATGGGCTGGCTGGTCTCCGGCAGTATCAAGATCAACAACGGCGATGGCACGGCGGATGTGAATGTGCCGGTTTCCGGCCCGAAAGGCTCGGCGAGCATTCACACCATCGGCACGAAGAAGGACGGTGGCCCGTGGAGCTTCACCAAGATGCAGGCGACGATCGATTCGAGTGGCAAGCAGGTGGACTTGCTGAAGCCGTGAAAGATGCGGAGTCGGGGTCGGCCCCTCACCCCAGCCCTCTCCCGGCACGAGGGCCAAGGTGCGATTTGAATCCTTCTGCGGGGAGTGGGCCTTAGCTCCGCGTGACCGTTTCGTGGAGGTTGAGCAAGACGCGGGCGACATGCGTCCACGCGGCGAGTTCGGGCTTGTTTAAAGTTGCGGCGACAGGTGCTGCGCCAGTTTGGAGCAGGGTATCGGCGGCGACAGTGTCCTTTTGGTAGTCGGTGAGATGTTTAGTGAACAAGGCGGAGAGTGTATTCATCTCGTCGGCGCTCGGTGTGCGCTGCAAAGCCTGCTGGAAGGCCCAGATGATGCGTTTTGGGGCATCGCCATCACTTTGCAGGATGCGGGCGGCGAAGGCGCGGGCGGCTTCGACGTAGGAGGGATCGTTGAGGAGGACGAGGGCTTGCTGCGGGATGTTGGAGCGGTTGCGCTCGGCGGTGCATTCTTCGCGGCTGGGGGCGTCGAAGGCGAGCATGGCCGGATGGGTGAAGCTGCGCTGCCACCAGGTGTACATGCCGCGGCGGTAGAGGCTCTCGCCGCTGTCGTTCTGCCATTCGCGGGTGGGGAAGTTGAGGTTTTCCCAGTATTTGGCGGGCTGGTAGGGTTTGACGCTGGGGCCGCCGATTTTCGGCACGAGCAGGCCGGAGATGGCGAGGGCGTTGTCGCGCACGAGCTCGGCATCGAGGCGGAAGGCGCTCTGGCGGGCGCATTCGCGATTATACGGATCGGCGGCGGTGAGTTCCTTCGTGGAGGTGCTGACCTGCTGATAGGTGTGGCTGGTGACGATGAGGCGGATCATGTGTTGCATGTCCCAGCCGCTATCCATGAACTCGCAGGCGAGCCAGTCGAGCAACGCGGGATTCACGGGCGGCTCGCCTTGAGCGCCGAGGTCGTCGAGCACCTTGCTGAGGCCGGTGCCGAAGAACTGCTTCCACAACCGGTTCATCACGTTGCGGGCAGTGAGCGGATTCTCTTTGGAAACAAGCCACTGGGCGAGATCGAGACGTGTGAGGTCGCGGCCTTCGATCTTCGGTTTGGGCAAGTAGCTGGGCAGCGCGGCCTTCACGACTTCGCCGCTTTCGTTCATCCAATCACCACGCGGAAGGATGCGCACGGTGCGCTTGTTGGTGTCGCTGACGGAGACGATGCATTTGGGCAGCGGATCGTAGAAGGCATTGCGAGCCGCTTCGGCCTTCGTGACGGCATCGCGCTCGGCTTTGTAAAGCGGGCTGATTTTCGCGAAGTAGTCATCCACGAGTTTGCGCTGCTTCGCGTTTGGATTCTTGACCTTGAGGATCGCGACAACGTCTTTGGCTGCTTTTTCCTGATGTCCTTTGTGAGCCACAAAAGCGGCTTCCCACTCTTTCTGGGCCTTGTTGATTTCTGGCTGCACTTTGGCGAGGGCTTTTTTGGCTTCAGCGAGCTTCGCATCGAGCTCAGCGAGCTTCTTTTCATTCTCCGGCGTGGTGACGAGCATGCCGTCCTCGCGGCGGCCGAGGATGGGCTCTTTGATATCGGCGAAGAAAGCGCCGAGGGTGTAAAAGTCCCGCATGGTGATGGGATCGAATTTGTGATCGTGGCACTGGGCGCAGCCGGTGGTCTGGCCCATCCACGCATTGCCGATGGCGCGGACGCGGTCGGTGAGCATGCGCTGCTCGTAGTCCTTGGCCTGAGCGCCGCCTTCCTCGGTGGTGAGGAGCAGGCGGTTGAAGGCGGAGGCGACGCGGGTTTCTTGAGTGGCATCCGGCATCAAGTCTCCGGCGATCTGCTCGATGGTGAAGCGGTCGAAGGGTTTGTTCTTGTTGAACGACTGGATGACGTAATCGCGGTAGGGCCAGACGTTGTGCGGGTTGTCGCTGTGGTAGCCGATGGTGTCGGCGAAGCGGACTTGGTCGAGCCACTGGATGGCCATGCGCTCGCCGAAGTGGGGGGATTTGAAGAGGGAATCCACGAGCTGCGCGTAGCGTTTGTCCGACAGGTCCGACTTGTCTGACAAGTCCGACGGTTTGGGAGGGAGACCTAGGAGGTCGAAGGAGAGGCGGCGCACCAAAGTGCGTGCATCAGCCTTTGGCGAAGGCTTCAAACCGATTTCGCTGAGGCGCTTTTGCACGAGGTGGTCGATGGGATTCACTCCAGCGGGGATGGCGGCTTTGATGGGCTTTTCATAGGCCCAGTGCTGCTGGTAGGCGGCGCCCTGCTCGATCCACCTTTTGAGGATGTCTTTTTGCCGCTGCGTGAGCTTCTTGTGCGAGTCCGGCGGCGGCATGAGGTCGTCCTCGTCATCGGTGAGGATGCGGGAGACGAGTTCGCTATCCTTCGCATTGCCAGGGAGGAAGGCTTTAGCCTTCACGGCCTCCTCGCGGAGGTCGAGACGCAGATCGGCCTCGCGGTGCTTCGGGTCGTTGCCGTGGCAGTAAAAGCAATTGTCGCTCAAAATGGGCCGCACATCGCGGTTAAACTCGATTTTGGCCGGCACGGGCGGTTCGGCAGCGGAGAGGGAGATCGGAGCGAGAGCGAGAAGGAGGAGCTTTTTAGGCATGACAGGGAAACGCGGGAAACGAGGCGATTTGTTCGCGTGGAAGCTCAGGCGGTGACGGGCTGCGTCATGGCCTGGAGATGGTTTTCTTTGCCATAGGCGGTGAGGACATCACCGGTCTGGATGAGATCATCGCGGC
>JBKCXA010000594.1:0-2662 GCA_046316935.1 Prosthecobacter sp. | reverse complement strand
GCACCGGTGATTCGGAAGGCGCAGGCTGCGGGCGGGCGCTGAGCGGCTTTTTCCCCCGGTTTTAACGCTTGCTACAGGGGCGGGGTTTTGATACTTGCCGCGCCCCTCGCTCCATGAGTAAAACCGCCTCCCAACCCCAGGAACTGTCTTTCGAGGACGCCATGTCGCGTCTCGATGAGATCGTCGGCGCCATGGAGACGGATCGCATGCCTTTGGAGGAGATGATCCGCAGCTACGAGGAGGGCATCGCCCTCCTGAAAAACTGCCGTCAGCGGCTGGATGGGGCCCGCCGCCGGGTGGAACTCATCTCCGCCGATCTCGAAAGCGGCAAGGCAAGCACCTCCGCCTTCGACGCGGACGCCGCCACCGAGGATGAGGATGCCTCTCCCGCACGCCAGTCTCCTCCCAAACGCCGCAAAGCCTCCGAGAGCGACGAAATCCGCCTCTTTTGATCTCTGACTATTTCGACTTCTGACCTCGTGGACTCCGACCTTCCCGCCATTCATTCGCCCGCTGACCTGAAAGCCCTGCCTGCGGAGAAACTTCCCGCGCTGGCTGAAAAAATCCGCTGCACCCTCCTCGAAACCCTCAGCCAGACGGGCGGCCATCTGGGGCCCAATCTCGGCGTCGTGGAGCTCTCCATCGCGATGCACCGCGTCTTTGACACGCCGAAGGATCGCTTCGTCTTCGACGTGGCCCACCAGGCCTACGTCCACAAGATGCTCACCGGCCGCTGGGACAAGATCGGCACCATCCGCCAGTATGAGGGCCTCAATGGCTTCTGCCTCCGCACGGAGAGCGAGCACGACTGCTACGGCGCCGGTCACGCCGGCACCGCCCTCGGCGCGGCGCTCGGCATGGCCACCGCCCGCGATCTGAATGGCACGGACGAGCATGTCGTCTGCGTGGCGGGTGATGCCGCCTTCACCTGCGGCCCGGTGTTTGAGGCCATGAACAACGTGGCCGCCCACACGAAGAAGCTCATCATCGTGCTCAACGACAACGAGTGGTCCATCGACCGCAACGTCGGAGCCATCGCGAAATACTTCAACACCATCGCCACGCACCCCGGCTTTGCCTCGCTGCATCAAAAGGCTGCCAAGTTCGTCGAGTTCGTGCTCGGTCAGGACGTGCGGAAGCTCGCCAAAAAGGCCGAGGACCATGCCAAGGGCATCCTGTTGCCTCAAAGCGCCACACCGGCCAATCGCAGCCTGCTCTTTGATGAGTTCGGCATCCGCTACTACGGTCCCATCGATGGCCACAACCTCCCGCTGCTGATCCAGACCTTCGAATGTCTCAAGACGCAGGACGAGCCCGTCATCCTCCACATCATCACAGAGAAGGGTCGCGGCTACAAACCCGCCCTCGAAGATCCCGGCAAGTTCCACGGCCTCGGCAAATACAACCTCGAGACCGGCGAGACGCCCGTCGCGAACAAGCCCACCTACTCGCAGGTCTTTGCCCGCACCGTCACCGACTTCGCGAAGGAGGACAAAAAGATCGTCGCCAACACCGGAGCCATGCCCGGCGGCACCGGCCTCAGCGTTTTCACACAGGAGATCCCCGAGCGCTACTTCGATGTGGGCATCGCCGAGGAGCACGCGGCGCTTTTTGCCTGCGGCATGGCCACCAGCGGTGTGAAGCCCTTCCTCACCATCTACTCCACCTTCATGCAGCGTGCCTTCGACATGATCGTGCATGACATGGCGCTGCAAAACCTCCCCGTGCGCCTCTGCATGGATCGCGGCGGCCTCAGTGGCGACGACGGCCCCACGCATCACGGTCTCTTCGACATTGCCTACCTCCGCGGCGTGCCCGGCATCGTCCACATGCAGCCGCGGACCGAGGACGAGTTCGTCGATATGCTCTGGACCATGGCGAACTACGACAAAGGCCCCATCGCCATCCGCTATCCGCGTGGCAACGGCCCCGGTGTCACGCCCAAGGACAAGCCCATGCTGCTGGAGATCGGCAAGGCTGAAGTCGTCGCCGATGGCAGCGATGTAGCCCTCATCGCCCTCGGCGACATGTTCCCCGTGGCCGAGGAAGCGAAAAAGCAGCTCGAAGCCAAAGGCCTCAGCGTCGCCCTCATCAATCCCCGCTGGATCAAGCCGCTCGACGGTGCCTGCATCGAGTCCTACGCCAAGAAGGTAAAGGTCATCTGCACCCTCGAAGACCACGTCCTGCGCAACGGTTTCGGCTGCGGCGTCATCGAGCATCTCAGCGATGCCGCCATCCGCACCCCCGTCGTGCGCATCGGCTGGCCCGATGAGTTCGTCGAGCACGGTACCATTCCGATCCTCCGCACCAAGCACGGCCTCACCGCCGAAAACTGCGTGGCGAAGGTGCTGTCGGCACTTGGTTGAAAGACCGGGTGAGGATGCGGGCTTATCTCCGCATGCTCCGACCGCTGCTTCCGTTCCTTCTTTGCTTTGCCAGCTCTGCCCTCGCCCTTCAGGAAACCTGGGAGACAGGCTACAGCGGCGAGGACGCGTCTGGGAAGCATGTGCTGGGTCATTGGTCGTTTGAGAAAGTGGATACGCTGAAGCTCCATGGCTCGGTCTTGAATGCGAAGGGCCGGTTTGGTGCGGCGCTGGAATCGTTTCCGGGGTTTCCGGTGGAGGACAAGCGGCATGCGGCGCTGGTGAGTGTGCTGCCGGTG
>JBKCXA010000593.1:0-3643 GCA_046316935.1 Prosthecobacter sp. | reverse complement strand
ACTCAAGAGCGCCTGTGACGAATGGAAGGCACGTCATCGTCGAGAAGTCGCCGCCGAGATTGCGGAAGTGGTGGCGTTCTTGGTTGGGCTTTGCTGGCTGCCATTTGTGAGCCTTAGCCTGGCGTGCGTCTGGTTCTTGGCGGGATTACTGTTTATGAGCACGCAATCAAAACGCTCCTCCTCAGCGAGTGCAAAGCGTATTCAGAAAGCGCTAGCTGAGGTTTTACAGAGGGAAAGACCAGACCTTGCGGCGAAAGAGTCTTGGTGAAGTCATTGAGGAGGGCTTGCTGTTTTAGTAGCTTGAACGGTTCTCTGATACTGATAGCCTGAAAAATGAGCAGAGGCGGCAGATGGAGAACGGAAATTCCCAGTGAACAGAGTCCGAAACGTGGGCGCTGGAGCAAACTAACCGATTTGAGCGCCGCCGGTTCATCAATCCAATCGAGCGATGGATTCGTGGAATCATCCATTTTTGATTGGGCACTAGATCAGTTTTTGAATGGTGGAACTGATGAGGGGCCACAATCAGGCGTCATTGATTTCTCCGGCCTGTCACACGAAGAAAAGGTGCTGCGCGGTTTGTTGGAGCCCCTTTTTCATGATGGCGGATTGCAGCATCACGAGCGAACAGAACAAGATTTGGTCCGTGAAGCAATCGCTTGGGCGGCGGCAAAGAATTGGCCGAGTATTCTAAGCGTGTTTGGCAGGTTGCTTGATGTAATGGCTGATGTGATGGGGAGGGCGTCAAGAAAAGATTCCCCAATCTGGACCAAGGCGGCGCATCGCTTCGCAAACCGCATGGCACAGATTGCGAGAGTTTTTTCAAAGTATGAAGCCGCAGAGTGGAAGCCTTTACGAATGAGTAGGCAGGCGGCTAAATGGATGAAAAAGCCGGAGTTAGCTGGGGAACCCTTAACCGTTCTTGATCGCCTTTGGTTAGACGAAACGTTTCAGCAGGTGCGAAAGCAGCTCAAAGGCGAAAAGCGATCATCCGCCCCGCAACGCCAGTTTGTTGAGCATGTTGTGGAATTGTTGATCGGGCATCCTGCCGCAAATGCAGCAATCAATGGGAGGAAATTCATGCTTTATGGAATCGAGTGGAAGACACCCAAAACCAAGGAAGGATTCGACACGGTGAGAGAGGTTCTGATGCGGATGAGTTTAGACAACTTACACCTTCTAGCAGAATTCATGGACGAGAGCGGCATGGCGGGTGCTGCGAAAAAAGTGCGGAGCCTTAAATCTCCAGAGCAAAAAATGGATTACTGGCGTGAGAGCCAGTTAGACGAAGCCTTTCGAGCATACTTTGGACTGGCTAAACCAAGAAAAAAGGATGCCGCCCAAAAGCCTTCCAAGCCTTTGAAATCCAAGGCATCCCGCCGCAGATAGTAATCTGGGGAGATTGCTATTCATGACACTTGTTCAGCTCTGCGCGTCTGTGAGCGTGCATGAGCACGACGAACACAAAGCAACAACTGACGATCCAAGAACTCGCCGCCCGCTGGTCGGTGCATCCCTTGACCATTCGGCGGCGCATCCGGCGCGGGGAAATTCGCTGCCTGCGGCATGGGCGGCAGATTGTCCGCATTGAGGTCGCCGAAATCGAACGGCTGGAACGGGAGGCGCGGGCCTGAGCCATGAAGAACTTCCGCCTTCGCTTCAAGTGCGCTGTCTGCGACCGCTGGCGTGGTTACACGCTGCTGGCCGGGTTCATGGGCAAGCTGCGGCCCGCGTGCGCGGACTGCTGGGGCCGGTGGAATCAATCGACTACCACGGGAGGGCAAGCCCATGACTGAGCGAAGCGGCTACGATGTGGAGGCGATCCGGGCGGCAAACCCGCTGCTGCCGTTCCTGGCAGCGCGGGGCGTGGTGCTGAAACGGCAGGGCGCGGTGCTCAAGGAGCGCTGCCCTTTTCACCATGAGCAGCACGGCGAGGCGCTGACGGTCTGGGAGGCGGAGGGCAAGTGGCGCTGCTTTGGCAAGTGTGATGCGGGCGGTGATGTGATCGAGGCCCTGATGCGGCTGGATGAGCTGGACTTTCGCACGGCCTGCGAGCGGCTGGGGGGGCGTGCTGCGGAGTCGCTGCCGCCTCCGCGTGCCGAGCCGTTGAAGGTCAAGCCGAAGGCAGAGAGCCTGACACCTGCTCAAGCGGCGAAGCTGGCAGCGGCGGCGCGTGCGCTGGGGGAGCATGAGGCCCAGTGCGCGAAGATCGCCAAACGGCGCGGCTGGCAGGTGGAGACGGTGCGCGGCCTGGCTCTCGACGGGCACTTGGGGCTGCATGAGGGGAAGCTGGCGTTTCTCTACGGTCACGGGCTGAAACTGCGCTGGCAGGAAAAGGGCGAGCGGCGCATTTCGTGGGCCTTCGGGGGCAATCACGAGCTTTGGCGAGCTGATCGGCTGGCGCTGCCGCAAGTGCGCCGCGTGATCGTTTGCGAGGGCGAGACAGATGCGGTTTGCCTGCTGGATGCTGGCCTCGAATCGGACGCGGACGTGGCCGTGGTGGCGATCCCCGGCGCGAGCTGCTGGCGGCCCGAATGGCACCCTCTGCTGCATGGCCGGGACGTGCTGGTGGCGACGGATGCGGACGAAGCCGGGGAGAAGGCAGCGGCCCGCATCATGGCGGCGCTGGCGGGCGTGGCGGCTCGCGTGGCGCGGCTGCATCCGCTGGCGCTGCTGCCGCAGGACCGGCGCGGCGAGGGTGCGAAGGACATCGGCGATGCTCACGAGCGCCGGGGCCGGGGCGAATTGCGGGCGGCGCTGGCCGATGCCATCCCGGCGGCCCTCGAATCGGCCCTAGTGGCCGCCGAAGAATCTACAAAATCCGCAGAACTGCCGAGCACGGCGGGGCATTCTGCTGATTTTGCAGATTATGCGCCGGAGGATTCGGCCCAAAACGAGCCTTTCCCGCTCGATTGCCTGCCGGGAGTGGCCGGGGAGATGGCGCGGCAGGTGGTCATGGCGGCGCTGGTGCCGGAGGTGCTGGCCGGAATGAACGTGCTGGGCATCCTGTCTGCTGCCATCGGCGCGGGGCTGGAGCTGAACAGCGGCGGTGACCGGCGGACGCGTGGCAATTTGTATCTGATGCCGGTGGCGGCGAGCGGCACGGGTAAAGGTCAGTCCTTCGGAGCCATCGTGGAACCTTTTCAAAGGAGGGAGGCGGCACGGCTGGAGGAGTGGCGGCAGCATGATCGCCCGGAGGCATGCGCCAACAAGGCGATTGCCGAGGCGAGGCTGGCAAAGCTGACCACAACCGCGAAGGGCACGCTATCGGCGGAGCAAAAAGCGGATGTGCTCCACGAGCTGAAGGAGTGTCATGCGGAGATCGAGCGGGCAGAGCGAAATCTGCGGGAGCCTGCATGGAGCACGGAACAGGCAACGAAGGAGGCTATCGAATCCCTGTTTGCCATGAGCACGCGGGAGACGCTGGCTAGCCTTTCCGCTGAGGCACGCGGCGCGGTGGATGTCCTGATGGGCCGCTATCGCGAGAGCACGGACGAAGGCATTTTCCTCGCCGCCTACTCGGGGGACTCGGTGAAGATTCACCGCAAAGGCTCGCCGCCCGTGGTGCTGGCGCGGCCCTGTCTGGCGCTGCTTTGGCTGATGCAGCCGGACAAGCTTCGCGAGTTGCTGGAATCGCCCGCGA
>JBKCXA010000592.1:0-2676 GCA_046316935.1 Prosthecobacter sp. | reverse complement strand
GATTCCGTCATCGCGACGCACGGTTTCGATCCAAACGCCTCCGTGGGCTCCAAAACACTCCGCGAGGCACTCATCTCCGATTTCGAAGTCCGCAGTCTCCTTGGCAAAGAGCCCGAGGCCGGCCTCACACTCGACTCCTTCATCGAAAACCTGCGCAAACTGCAACCGCGTCTCTATTCGATCGCTTCGAGCATCAAGACGCACCCCGATGAAGTGCATCTCTGCGTCGGCGCAGTGCGCTACAGCACCGATGGCATCGCGCACAAAGGCGTCGCCAGCACCTTCCTCGCGGATCGTTTGCCACTCGGTGAGACCACCGGCATCTACTTTCACGCCGCGAACCACTTCCGCCTTCCCACCGACCTCTCGAAGCCTATCATCATGGTCGGCCCTGGCACCGGCATCGCGCCCTTCCGTGCCTTCCTCGAAGAGCGCGAGGCCACCAAGGCCCCCGGCAAAAACTGGCTCTTCTTCGGCGACCAAAAACGCAGCACCGATTTCCTCTACCACGATCAAATCATCGCCTGGGTGCAAAGCGGTCACCTCACGCGACTCGACACCGCCTTCAGCCGCGATCAGGAGGAAAAAATCTACGTCCAGACCCGCATGCTCCAAGCCGCCAGCGAACTCTGGCAATGGCTCCAAGAAGGCGCGCACTTCTACGTCTGCGGCGATGCCAAACGCATGGCCAAGGACGTCGATGATGCTCTCCATCACATCATCGAAACCCAGGGCGGCAAAACGCCTGACGAAGCCGCGGCTTACGTCGCCCAAATGAAAAAGGAGAAACGCTATGCCCGCGATGTCTATTGATGCACCACGAGTCAGCAGCCCTGTGATGGCCGACGACTTCTCCGCCGAGCAAAAGCGCTACTTGGAGGGCTTTTTCGCCGGTATTGCAGCAGGTGGAGTCACCTTCGGCGATCTCGCACCCACGCCTGCAGCACCCGCAGGCCCTTCCCTCGACGATTTGACCAAAGAAGAGCGCATCAAACGCGAGCTTCATCCGTTTGATGCCATCGAGCAGCTCGTGCTCGATGCGCGCTGGAATGCCAAGCCGGAGCCGGAGAGCGTGTTTCGCTACAAGTGGAACGGCCTCTTCTGGCTGAATCCGGTCAAAGATGGCTACATGTGCCGACTGCGCATTCCGGGCGGTGTGGTGAAGAGCTACCAGCTTCGCGAGCTCGCAGCCATTTCACGCGAGCTGACCAGCGGCTACATCCAGATCACCACGCGGAACAATTTTCAGATTCGCCTCATCGAGCCGAAGAACTGCCCGGAAGTGCTCCGGCGCATCCAAGGCTGCGGACTGCACTCGAAGGGCGCGGGCGCGGACAACATCCGCAACATCACGATGAACCCCTGCGCGGGTTACGATCCGTTTGAACTCATCGACGTGCGCCCGCTCGTGAATGAACTCGCCACGCTCATCATCGGCTCGAAGGAGTTCTACGACCTGCCGCGCAAGTTCAACATCGCTTATGACGGCGGTGGACTCATCTCGTCGGTCGAAGACACGAACGACATCGGTGCCAGCGCCGTGAAGATCATCGAGAGCAGCGAAGGCATCGAGCCTGGTGTGTATTTCCGCATCGCGCTCGGCGGTGTCACCGGTCATCAGACCTTTGCGAGCGACTGGGGCGTCATTGTGAAGTCCGAGCAGCTCAACGATGTCATGGTGGCGTTGCTGCGTGTCTTCATCGAGTTCGGCGACCGCACGAATCGCAAAAAGGCCCGCTTCAAGTACGTCGTGGAGGACAAAGGTCTCGATGGCGTGCTCGTGGAGGCGGAGAAGCATCTCAAATTCAAGCTCACCCGCCTCGCGGCTGGCTCGCCCATCGAGGCGAAGCGCGAGTTTTCGCAGCAAGGCCACTCGCACGTCGGCACCTATCCGCAGAAGCAGGAAGGGCTCGTCTATGTCGGTGCCAGTGTGCCGGTCGGTCAGCTCACGGCAAAGCAAATGGAGCGCATCGCCGATCTCGCGGACAGCTACGGCAGCGGCGAGGTGCGGCTCACCGTTTGGCAAAACTTCATCATCCCGAACGTGAAGACCGCGTATGCCGCCACGCTCGCGAAGTCCCTCAAAAAGCTCGGTTTCCCCTGCGAGCAGTCGAATTTGAAGAGCGGCTTCGTCGCCTGCACGGGCAACAAATACTGCAAATACGCCGCCAGCGACACGAAGGGCCACGCCATCGCGATGATGGACTACCTCGATAAACGCGTGAAGCTCGACAAACCGGTCAATGTGCACTTCACCGGCTGCGCCCACTCCTGCGCCCAGCACTTCATGGGCGATATCGGCCTGCTCGGCACCAAAGTGAAAACCGAAAGCGGCGAAGGCTACCACATCACCGTCGGCGGTGGCTTTGGTGAGAACCGCAAGATTGGTAGGCAGGTCTTCAGTGGTGTGGCATTCGAGAGCCTCGGTGAAACGCTGGAAGGAATGCTGAAAGGCTATCTCAAAGGCCGCAGCGGGCCGGAGGAGACGTTTCATGCCTTCTGCAACCGGCACTCGGTGAACGAGCTGCAGGTAGCGTTCGATAAGGCGGCCTAATTTATGACGTACGATTTATGAATTATGATTAGCCAGACGATTTCACACGGAGCGGCAGCTCCTCTGGGGAAATCATAAGTCATAAATCAAAAATCATAAGTGAAGCTCTGCGTGATCAGCAA
>JBKCXA010000591.1:0-2217 GCA_046316935.1 Prosthecobacter sp. | reverse complement strand
CCATGCCCAGCCAGCTCAAACCACCCCCCAGCCACCCCACAGCCACTGCCCCCGCTGCCGGCAGCCCGTCCCGAAACACCAGCACACTGGCGATCCCTCCCAGCAGCCCCACCCCGCTACCCGCCGAAAGGTCAATGTGCCCCGGGAGGATGATCAGCAGCATGCCCATAGCCAGCGTGGCCGTGATGGAAAGCTCCACCATGAGGTTTGAGAGATTTCGAGCACTCAAAAACTCCGGTGCCGCCACGGCAAAAAACGCCATCACGGCCAGCAGAGCCAAAGGAATGGAAAAATCTCGAAGCGAAAGCCGCGGTCGGGTCATGCCGCGAGACTAGAGAAGGCCCGCGCCGCTTCCAAGCGCCATTTTCACACGCCCATCACTCCGAGCATCGCTGCGCAGTCCATCACCTCGATCTCACCCTGCTCCAGCAGGCCTCGCAGCGCCGCTCGCGGATGAAATTCTACCACCAGCTCCTCCGTGTCGTCATGCGGCGGCTCCTGCACCTTCGTCAGCCCTTTCGCATGGACAAAGTGGGCATGCCCGCAGCCGTAGTTGCCATGCACGACCATCTTCGCCTTCACCACCCACTCGCGAGCGGCATAGCCGGTCTCTTCCAAAAGCTCCCGCTTCGCCGCAGTCAGAGCTTCTTCACCTGGATCGATCACCCCGCCTGGGAAGATCAGTGTCTCCGAGCCGGTCCCCTGCTTGTAAAGCCTGCCCAGCAGCACCTGCCCGTCATCCGTTTCGGCAAACAGGGCCACATAGTCCGGCATCCAGATCCCATGAAAATCCGGGATCGTCCGCCCGCTCGGCAGCAGCACCTCATCCTGCGTCACCTCCAGAAACGGGCGGCCTGAATAGACCACCTTTTGAGAGAGCGTGGTCCAGTGACTGGGATTGGCGGTAGGCGGTGGATTCATCGGGGTCAAATGAACTTCGAAGGTCCTCACGCCCCTTTCGGCAGAGGCACCTGCAGGTTCCGGCAGATGCTGCGTGCGAGGTGCTTTTTGATCTCGGCATGACGAGGCACGGCTTCTTTGTGCCCGGTTTCAGGCCGCGAGTAGATGCTATGGCTGCCACCTTCCCGATGCAGCGAACATCCATGCTCCTCCAGGTGCCGGATGAGGTCGCGACGCTTCATGCCAGCGCCAGTTCCGTTTCGATGGCAGCCGGGTCATCGCGGAAGGCATCCTCGCGGTTCACTTCCAGGATGAGTTTCACCGCTCCGGCGAGATCAGCCAGGCATTCGGACTGCGTTTCGCCTTGGCCATTGGCCCCGGGCACCTCAAGGCAGGTCGCCCAGAAACCGCCTTCGTCAGGCTCTCCGCGGTGCAGGATGGCAGTGTATTTTTTCATGTGTCGGAGCTTATCGAGACACGGCCTTGAATTCAAGCCCGCATCCACCCTCCCCATTTGACCCGCCCCCTTTTCTCGCCAATCCAGACGGCTCCCCACCCATGTCCAAAGCCGTTTTCCGTTCCATCCCCCTCCGCGATCTCACCGCTGACCAGCTTTTCGATCTCTCGAAGCGCATGAAGCTCTCGCTTTCCAAGGCGGACATGCTCGCGGTGCAGAAGATTTATCAAGATGAAGGCCGCGAGCCGACGGATGTGGAGATGGAAGTCATCGCGCAGACCTGGAGCGAGCACTGCAAGCACCGCATCTTTGGCGCGAAGATTTACCACACGCTCAATGGCCAGCAGGAGGTCGTGGATGGGCTGTTCAAGACCTACATCCGCAAGGTGACGGAGGAGATTTGCCAATCGAAGCCCGATTTCGTGCTCAGCGCCTTCGAGGACAACGCGGGCTTTGTGAAGCTCGATGACGACAAGGCCGTCTGCCTCAAGGTGGAGACTCACAACCACCCCAGCGCCATCGAGCCCTACGCGGGAGCGAACACCGGCCTCGGCGGTGTCATCCGCGACATCCTCGGCGCGGGCAAGGGCGCAAAGCCGGTCGCCTCGCTCGATGTGTTCTGCTTTGGCCCGCCCGACATCGAGCAGGATCAAATCAAGGCCAAGGACGTCATCCATCCGCTGGGCGTCATGCGCGGCGTGGTGCGCGGCGTGCGTGACTACGGCAACCGCATGGGCATCCCCACCGTCAATGGCGCGATCCAGTTCGACGACACCTTCATCTACAACCCGCTCGTCTTCTGCGGCACCGCCGGCATCATCCCGATCAAGGACATCGCCAAGGAAGTGAAGCCCGGCCAT
>JBKCXA010000590.1:0-12858 GCA_046316935.1 Prosthecobacter sp. | reverse complement strand
AAAAGCCGCGGAGGACAAAACCAAGGTTCTCGCCCTAGCGAAGACTCTCGGTGGCTTTGCGCTGCCGCAGAAGGCGATGTGCGACAATCCCGAGATCATTGTGCGCACACGAAAGTTTGGCGACGCGACCTACCTTTTCGTCATCAACGATCATCGCGAATACGGCAGCTATGTGGGCCAGCATGGTCTGGTGATGGAGAACGGCCTGCCATCAAAAGGCATCGTGAGCCTGAAGGCCGAGTCCGCGAACGTGTATGAGCTCACCGGCACGCGTTTCATCGTGCCAAAGCGTGGCGACGATGGCGTGATGAGCTGGCCGGTCGAACTGGGGCCCTGCGATGGCCGAGTTTTCGTCATCCTGCCGAAACCGCTGCTCGGCATCGAGCTGTCCGTGCCGGAAAACGCCACGCTGAACAACACGGCGAAGCTTGCCGCCCGCATCACCAGCACCCAGGAAGGCCCCGTCAAGGCTGTGATCCCCGTGCGTCTCGACATTCGCGATGCCAATGGCAACCTCGCCGAGGGCAGCGGCTACTACGCCGCTGAAAACGGCATCCTCGAGGCCGAGATCAATCTCGCGCCGAACGATGATCCCGGCACTTGGGAGGTCAGGATCAAAGAACTCGCGAGTGGCATGGAGGCTGTGAGATGGATGAAGGTTAGCCGGTAGAAACCCAGAAAAATTCTTGCCAAAAGCATGGCAAATAGGCTGCAATCCCGCCGCCATGAAGAAATACATCGCAGAAATTATCGGAACCTTCTTTCTCGTCTATACCGTGTGCTGCACGGTCAGCAGCAAGCAGGAGCTCGCCCCCATCGCCATCGGTCTCTCGCTGGCGGTCATGATCTTCGCAGGAGGCCATCTCTCCGGCGCACACTACAATCCCGCCGTGACCGTGGCCGTTTGGCTGCGTGGCAAGATCGGTCTCACGGATGCCATCGTTTATATCTTCTGCCAGACCGTGGCAGGCGTGGTGGCGGCGCTGGTGGCGGCGACGCTCGTCGGCAAAGGCGGTGGTGGAGCGACGATTGATGTGCAGAAGCTCATCGTTGCTGAATCCATCGGCACCTTTGCCCTCGCCTGGGTGGTGCTGAATGTGGCCACGACGAAGGCCAATGCGAACAACAGCTTTTACGGAGCCGCCATCGGTCTCACCGTGACTGCCGGTGCGGTGGCTGTGGGTGGTGTGTCAGGTGCGGCCTTCAATCCTGCCGTCGCGACTGGCGCGGTGGCGATGGGTCTCCTGGCCGGCGGCCAGCTCTGGCTCTACTGGGTGGCGAATCTGCTCGGCGGTGCCGTGGCAGCCCTCGTCTTCAAAGGCATCAAAGCGGACGATTGAAGCCATCTGAATCGATTTGGGTTCGTTTGAGGTTCACCACCCGGTCGCGAGACCGGGTGGTTTCTTTTTGAGCAGGCGGGGACTACAAAGCGTGTGGTTGCTAGTTCGCGGGCTCCTGAGCCAGTCCGCGGAGACGTTCTGCTTCTTCCTTGCTCCAGGTGTGAAGCTTTTCTGGGTAGGCCTCGCGGGCGGTTAAGCGGATGTCCTCCTCGTTGGGAGAGCCGGGATAAGACAGCCCTTCCCAGATGGCGAGCACGCTGGAGTCGGCGCGTTCGAGCAGGAGCTTGGGTAAATTTCGCCTGGTCTCGGCATCCTCGGGCGGGTCGAGGTGCAGCCAGACTAGGAGCTGCAGGTAGCGCTCATCCGCGAAGGGAAGCTCCGGGTTGTGCCCTGATAGGATCATCTGGTTCTCGTTCCAGTTGCCGCGCTTCACGCGGGCGAGCAGATGAGCGATGGAGGAGTTGTGGCGGGCAAACTTCTGGCTTTGGGCATCACGCCAGACCTTGCCACTGAGCACCGGGACAGTGCCTTGGGCAGGAGGTGGTGCGGACGTCGTTGAGGCGGCGGGCTGAGCCGGCTTGGGGGCCGGTTGGGATGTGGCGGGCGTCTTGCTCTCGGCGGCAGGGCTGACGGGCTCGGAAGAAGGTGATGAGCCGAGTGCCTGACGGGCGTCTTTGATGAAGCGGTGCATGGCATCGGGGGCCATGAAGAAGGTGACGAACATCAGGAAGACGCCGCAGGCCCAGCCGAGGATGAAGCGGGCGGCGGAGCTGGCTTTGGGTCGCACGCCGAGGGGGGCGTCGTCATCGGACCATTGGTTGGGTTTGCGAGAGAGGGGTTCGCTGACAGCGGGTGCGGACTCCGGGATCGGTGCGGGTGGTGGAAGGCCGGCAAATTCGGCGCGGATACTCTGCTCCGAGACGGATTTTTGCTGAACGAGGTCCCACCAGCAGCCGGGGACGATTTTTTGGACGAGCGGGGCAAGCTCGGAGGCCGGATCGAAGTGCTCGGAGAGGGCTTTGAGCGCTTTGCGCTCCTCGACGGACTCCCACTTCCAAGCGACCCGCGGCCGACGCAGCCGCATGTCCCATAGATCACGAATCTCCTGCGGAGAGCTGGCGAGGCTTTTGCCGGCGGTGATCCAGCGTTTCGCATCGGCGAGGGACTCGGCATGCTCCTCGGAGGCCTGGGGCGCGGCGGCATTGAAGAGCTGATCGGCACGCGAGGGGCGCGTGATGGCGAGTGTGGCGGCGAGGGCGAGCATGACCTCGACCGCGGCGGGATTTTTCATCGTGCCCTGCGCGGCGATGACGGACTCGGCCAGGCGGGAGAGACGGTGGGTCTCGCCACGCGTGGCCCATTTGGAGGCGACGGTGCAGGCGACGGCGGCCTGGCCGCAACCAAGCTCGATGACGAGATCAGGGACGCGGGCGAGCTCGGCGAGGCGGTCTTCATTGTCCTCGAAAAGCTCGCCGATGAAGGCGCTGGCAGGCACGGCCCAGTCAGGCTTGGAAAAGGCCTGCACGCAGAAGGCATCGAAGCGCTCGGCCACGCCCGCGTTGTTGCGAAGGGAGTCCATGAGATCCTCGGAGAGCTTGTGCAGCTCGCCGGGGAGGTTGTCATCGATGAGAACGCGGAGGCGCTGGGCGCGCTCTTCCCACACAGGATCGACTTCCTTGGTCTCGCCGGGGCCCCGCGCCATGACGCTCGCGGCGGCAGCAGGGTTGGAGGTTGAGTCTGGCGAGGTTTCGGGCATGAACGGGCCTTTTTACGATGAAACGTGTTTGGATGCAATGCGCAGTGCGTGCGGTTTGGCTGCCCTGTCACTCCCTCCGCCACAGGGGATGTGTTTTGTCTGGCGGGGCGTGGACGAGGCATCATGCGCCGCATGCTTCCTCTGCCCGCTTCGTTTTTTCCTGAGTTTCCCGCGAAAGATCAGCGGCATCATCATGAGGCGCTGATGCCCGCGGTGCAGCGGGTGCTGCAAAGCGGGCGATTCATCCTGGGGGAGGAGGTGGCGGCGTTTGAGGCAGAGTATGCGGCGCATCTGGGCGGCGGGCTGGTGACGGGCGTGGCGAGCGGGACGGATGCCATCGAGCTGCTGCTGCGGGCCTTGGACTTGGGGGTAAAAGACGCGGTGGTGCTGCCAGCGCTGTCTCCCTCCGCGGTGGCGGCGGCGGTGAGGCGGGCGGGAGCACGCATCGTGCTGTGTGATGTGGAGGAGGAGACGCTGACGATCTGCCCAAGGGCTCTGGCGGAGCGATTGAAAGGTGCTGAAAACATCCGGGCGGTGCTGGCGGTGCATCTTTACGGTCATCCGTGTGACTGGAAGGCTCTCGAAGAGGTCTGCGAGCATCACGGTGTGTTTTTGATCGAGGATGCCTCGCAGGCTCATGGAGCCGTTTGGAGGCAAAAAACAGTCGGGACGCTCGGCAAGGCCTCGGTGTGGAGTTTTTACCCGACGAAGAATTTAGGTGCTCTCGGTGATGCTGGGGCGGTTTGGACCTCGGAGGCTGCTTTAGCGGAAAAGCTGCGCTGCCTGCGTGAGTATGGCTGGCGTCAGCGGCATGTGAGCGAGCAGGCGGGCATCAACAGCCGCCTTGATGAGATGCAGGCGGCGATGCTGCGCGTGAAGCTGCCTTCGCTGATCGAGCACGTGAAAAAACGTCGCGAGCTGGCGTCACGCTACTTGCAGCGCTTGAGCAAGGTGAGGCTGCCGGTGGTGCGTGAGGGCTGCGGGCATGCGTTTCATCAGTTTGTGGTGCGTTCGGAGCATCGCGAGGCTTTGCATGCGCATCTGAAGCGGCATGGCGTGCCCTCGGCCGTGCTGTATCCGGCGGCGCTGCATCAGCAGCCGGCGTTTGCATGCGCGGAGAGGTTTCCGGTGGCGGAGAAGGCAGTGCATGAAGTGCTCTCGCTGCCGCTGCATCCCTACTTGAGCGAGGCGGCGGTCGAGGCGGTGTGCTCTGCGGTGGAGGATTTTTCATCATGAAGCCAGGGCAGCATCAGCTCATGCGGGAGGTGGAGGATGCGCATTGGTGGTATCGCGTGCTTCGCGGGCAGGTGATGCATGCGCTGGGTAAGCGGGTGAAGGCGGGCGGGCGTGTGCTGGATGCGGGCTGCGGCACGGGCGGCATGCTTTCGCTGCTGCGCGGATGGGAATCGCATGGCTGCGATCTCTCAGCGGAGGCGGTGGAGCACTGCCGTGCACGCGGGCAGGAGCGGGTGCTCGTTTCGAGTGTGCATGCGATGCCGTATGCGGATGAGTGCTTCGATGCGGTGCTGAGTCTCGATGTTCTTTATCATGCCCAAGTGGATGAGCATCTGGCACTCTCGGAGATGCACCGCGTGTTGAAACGTGACGGCGTGATCATTCTGAATGTGCCGGCCTTTGACTGCCTGCGCGGAGCGCATGACACGGCGGTGGATGGTGTGCGCCGCTACCGGCTGCGGGCTTTGAAGCGGCTGCTGCGAACGCACGGATTTGAGATCGTGGAGGCGCATTACTGGAATGCCTGGCTCTTCCTGCCGCTGCTGCTGCGCCGGTGGTGCTCGCAAAGCGCGGACGGAGATCTTGCGATGCCGCCGCGTTGGTTGAATGCCTTGCTTGCTGCGGGTGGTGTGCTCGATGTGGCACTCTGCCGGCGCGTGAGGGTGCCATTTGGGACCTCGCTGTTTGTCGTGGCGAGATCGTGCCTGATAGGATGAGGAATGTGGCGGTGAGCTTGATGGCTGAGTGGAAGGATGAGTGACGGCGTGAGGGGGTCGCGCGGGCCGTGGGTGGCGCCGCAATCCACGAAGGCTGTCTTTTGCGGGCGGCGGCAGTTCCGTGGCAGTCTCAAGTAGTCATGGTGAAAAAACACACGCATCGAATGCCAGTCGATTCCCAGGTGCCTGCCGCGCCTCAAGATTCCCCGCTCATTTTCTCATCTCCCAGGTGCTCGCGGATGGTTGGGTGGATGGCGCTCGCCTGCGTGGCGCTCTGCACGGTGCTCTACGGCTGGACGGCCGATTACCCGATGGTGTTTGACGATGTTTACTACCTGGAAAAGAACCCGTATTTCCTGCGCATGCCCGCCGCGGCTTTTCAGGAGGGTTTTGCAGAGTTTGTCCGTGCGCCGATGCGCGAGGGGCTGGACAGAGATCTGACGGCGAACATGCTCATGAGGCCGTTCGGCTATGCCACGTTTCTGATGAATCATGCGCTCGACGGATTCGAGCCGCGCTGGTTCCGCTTGGTGAACATCGTGATCCACGCCGCGAATGGATGGCTGATCTTCCTGCTGCTCTCAAGGCTGGGCCTGGGCCTGGAAAGGCGCGGGCTGATGAGCGCGGCGTCATCGCACTTTATCGCGGCGAGCTCGGCGCTGTGGTTTCTGGTGCATCCGCTGGCAGTGGAGTCGGTGACCTACATCGTGCAGCGATTCACCTCGATGGGGACTCTCTTTGTGCTGCTGTGCCTGGTGATGCATTTCAAGTCGCTGGATGCCGCGGGGGCGAAAATGTGGTGGCGGGCGGGCGCGGTCTTCGCGGCGCTGCTGGGTATGCTGACGAAGGAGGACACGGTGACGGTGCCTCTGCTGGCAGCAGGGCTGGACTGGCTGGTGATGGGGACACGACCGCGGGCGGTCCTGAGACGCTCGCTGGCGCTACTGCTCCTGCTTCCGGTGGTGCCTGTCATGGTGATGGCGGTCTCCGCCGCCCAAAACGACGGTCAGTGGAGTTTTCTCCAAGCGCTGAATCTGGTGAACCTGCGGTCGATCCCGTGGGGACATGGCGAGTATGCGCTCACCCAATGCACGGTGCTGGCGGAGTATCTGCGGCTGATCGTCTGGCCCGCCGGGCAGAATGTGCGCCCGGACTGGCCGGTGTATGACTCTTTGCTGGCCGGTCCGGTGCTCCGTGCGCTGGCGCTGCTGCTGGGAATGCTGGGGCTGGCGTGGTGGCTGGGCCGCCGCCAATGGATGGGAGGGCAGGGGAGGCTGGTGTTTGCCTTTGTGCTTTGGTTTTTCACCACAGTGCTGGTTTCCTCCGGCCCGGTGCCGCTGCCGGACATGATGGCGGAGCATCGCTGCTACCTTTCCTCCATCGGCGTGATGGTGGCGCTGGCATGTGTGGTGGACCGGCTGCGGCAGATACCCGGGGTGGTGCCTGGATTTGTGGTGACGGGAACGGTGATGCTCATGTTCAGCTCGGCCACCTGTCTGCGAAACGAGACGTGGCGCACAGAACTGTCTCTTTGGGAGGACACGGTGGCAAAAAGCCCGGGACAGTTTCTCGCATGGAACGACCTAGGGCTGGCACGCTGGGAGGCAGGGGATGAGGAGGGGGCTCTCGATGCGCTACGCAAGAGCCTGGAGATCGCTCCGCACTATGCGGATGCTCGTTGCAACCTCGCCGGAGTCCTGTGCCGGCTTCAACGGTGGCAGGAGTGCCTGGCCGTGATCGGAAAGGTGAGGGAGTCTGATTTGCAATGCAGACGTAATGCGGACTTTCTGTACAATCGAGCCATTGCGCTGGCTGGGCTGGGCCGCCTGGATGAATCCGCAAAGGATTTGGAGAGGGTGGTTTCCTATCGTCCGGATTTTTACCTGGCGGTGAGGCTTCTCGGGGTCCTGCACCATAAACAGGCGCATCTGCGGCGTGCCAGGCTGTATTTATCGCAGGCGGAGGCATTGCAGCCGGGTGATCCTGTGGTGACAAGCCTGCTCGCTTCGCTGGATGGAGATCCGGCGCGGCCATGAACGCGTCACGCGGCTTGTGGGTGTGCGTGGTTTTTTTGATCTCTGGCGTGTCGGCGCTGGTGGATCAGATGGCCTGGCAAAGGCTGCTGGTGCTGTTTGCCGGTGGCGATGTGGTGGCGGTGACGATCATCGTGACGGCTTTCATGGCTGGCCTGGGCATCGGCAGCTTGATCGGCGGAAGGTTGGCGGACCGGCTTTCGACACGGGCGAATGTCGTGGTCTTCATTCAGGCGGAAATCGGCATCGGGTTGTTCGGGCTGTGCAGCGCGTGGCTGTTTCACGACGTGCTTTATGAACGGCTGGTGATGCTGGTGGAGTCGCGGGTGATGTCGGCGCTGGTGCTGTTTGCCTGTTTGCTGCCGCCGACGCTGCTGATGGGGCTTTCATTGCCGGTGCTGGCATGCGTGGTGACGCGTCAGATGCCGGAAGCGGCGGGGCGGATCGGCATGCTGTATGCGGCAAATACGCTCGGGGCGGCGCTGGGGGCTTTGTTGGCGACTTGGGTGCTGCTGCCGCTCGGTGGCGTGGAGGGGGCGCTACACTGGGCGGCACTTGGGAATGGTTTGTGTGCCGTTTTGATGATCCTCGGCATGCGGCAGGTGAAGGATGTCGAGAATGAAAACAAGCCGAAGGCATCGAAGCCGCCTTCGCATCGGCTCGCGGCCTGCCTGGTGGTGTTTTTCGTGACGGGCTTCACCGCGCTGGCGGCGGAGATGGTGTGGCTGCGGGTGCTCGGGGCGATGGCGAAATCCTCGGCGCATACGATGGGCACGCTGCTGGCGGTTTACCTCGGTGGATTGGGCAGCGGCGCGGTGGTGGGCTCATTGGTCGTGAGGTGTGTTGAAGATGCGTGGCGCACGTTTTTGAGGCTGCAGGGCGTGGCGGTGCTTTATGCGGCCTATGGCGTGATCCTGGCGCTGCATGTGCTGAATGCTTCTTCGCTCCAAACCTACCTTGCCAGCTATGAACCGGTGGATGCGGATACGGCGCTGAGGCTGCTGGCAGGCTGGTGGACGGGCGATTTGAAGCCGGACGATGCGTCGCATGTGTGGACGTATCCGCTGCTGCATGCGGTAGTGCCTTTGGCGGTGATGTTTCCGGCCACGTTTCTGATGGGGGCGGGTTTTCCGCTGATGCAAAAGGCGGCGCAGACGGACAAGAGCCTTGTGGGCTGGCGCACGGGTGCCCTGCAAGGCGCGAACATCCTCGGCAGCATGCTCGGCGCGGCGGGCGTGACGGCGGTGATGCTGCCGCGATGGGGCAGCGCGGGTGTTTTCATGCTGCTGGCCATGGTGGGGGCACTTTTGCTGGTCGCAGGCACGCGGCGGGCGTGGCGTGTGATGGCGGTGCTGAGTGGCGTGGTGGTGTTTTGGATGCTGCCGGATCCAAAGGGCCTGTGGGCGGCGGTGCATGGCACCACGCGGGATCGTCTGTGGCTGGCGGAAGATGCGAGCGGCGTCTCTGTGCTGAAACGAGATGAGGCGGAGCCGGGTAAAATCTCCGTTTTCATCAATGGCATCGGCCAGAGCTGGCTGCCGTATGGCGGTGTGCATACGCTGCTGGGGGCGCTGCCGGTGCTGTTGCATGAAAAGCCGGAGCGTGTGGCTTTGATCGGCCTCGGCTCAGGCGATACGCTGCATGCGATGCTGGCTCGAAAAGAAACGCGTGAGGTGTGGTGCGCGGAGATCGTGGCCGGGCAGCTTCGCACGCTGGAGGCGGTGCAGGATGAACCGGGCGCGGAAGGTGTGAAGGCGCTGCTGGCGGATGCCCGCGTGCATCAGGTGGCCGGGGATGGGCGCATGATGATCCTGAGGGACAGCGAAAAATTCGATGTGATCGAGGCGGATGCGCTGCGGCCTGCCAGTGCTCATGCGGGCACGCTTTACTCGGTGGAATACTTTGAACTGCTGAAGTCACGCCTGCGCCCCGGCGGCATGGCGGTGACGTGGCTGCCCACGCCTCGCGTGGCGGCGACGATGCGGAAGGTGTTTCCGCATGTGCGGGTTTTTGGCGGCGTCATCGGCATCGGCACCGTGGAGCCGCTGAGAGTGGACTGGACGCAGATTCAGTCCCGCATGGATCAGGTGGGTGTGTGGTCTCATTTTCGTTCGGTGGGGATGGATGCGTATGCCTTGCTCAAACCGCTGGTGGGGCCGGGAGCGCTGATTCTGCGTCTGGAAGCTGAGGCGGGGCTGGAACCGAACACCGATCTCTTTTCGCGTGACGAGTGGCAGCTGCCTTCGCTGGGGAAAACGGACCTACCATGACATTTGAGTGGCAAAAAACGCTACAAAGCAGGTCATGTGCATGCTTCGAGGTGGCGTGTTCTCATGAAGCTGTCTTCCATGCCGCACCCAGCCCCCGAGTTCAGCTTCGTCGTCCCGCTTCACAACACGGGGGAGATGCTGCGTCCACTGCTGGGAGCCTTTCGGGCGGAGGCGATGACGCTGCGGGATACCTGGGAACTCGTGCTGGTGGATGATGGCAGCGCGGATGGCACGTTTGCCGAGGCGCGGAGGTTGCTGGCGGATTTTCCAGCTCCGGTGACGCTGGTGGAACTGGCCCGGAACTACGGCGAGCACGCGGCGGTGCTCGAAGGCTGGCGTCGTTCGAGTGGTCGCTTCGTGGTGAATCTGGATGATGACCTGCAAAACCCCGTTTCTGAGGCTCTCCGCCTGCTGGAGCATCTGCGGGCATCTGACGCGGAGGTGGCCTACACCTTCTACGATGAGAAAAAGCACGCGTGGTGGCGAAATCTCGGCAGCCGGCTGGCCAATGCCTGCGCCACGTTTTTGCTGGGGAAGCCGCGTGAGTTGTATCTGTCGAGCTTTCGTGCTATGAAGCGGGAATTGATCGAACGCGTGGCCTCGCATCGCAGCCCGTTTCCGTATCTCGATGGGTTGATCCTCGGGGCGACGAATCGTTTCACGCGGCTGAAGGAATCGCATGAGCCGCGGCGGAGCGGTGAGAGTGGTTACACGCTGAGAAAGCTGCTGCGGCTGGCCTGCGGGCTGTTGTTTGGCTTTAGCGTGATGCCGTTGCGCATCGCCTCGGTGCTGGGCGTGGTGCTTTGCGCAGGCGGCGTGCTGCTGCTGGGGGCGGTGGCGGCGGAGTTGATGTTCGTCGAGTCCCGGCAGGCGGGATGGCCTTCGCTGATGGGCGCATTGGCGATCTTCAGCGGGGCGCAGTTGCTGATGCTCGGCATCATTGGCGAGTATGTGGGGCGTGCTTTTCTCACGGTGGCAGGCAGGCCGCAGTCTCTCGTGCGTGAGGTTTTCACTCGTCAGGAGGTGCTCGCATGATCGCTCCGATGACGATGCGTGAGTCCGCCGTGCGCGGGGTGAAGGTGGTGGAGCTGCGCCATGTGCGTGATGCCGTGCGGGGACACCTGGCAGTGATCGAATTCGCCGAGGCGCTACCGTTTCATCCAGTGCGCTGCTTTTGGACCTATGCCATCCCCGGCAGCCAAGTGCGGGGTGAGCATGCGCACCGTGTGTGCAGTCAATTCCTCGTCAGCGCCCACGGCACCTGTCGCCTGCGCATGGATGACGGCATTCGCCAGGAGGAGATCGTGCTCGACCGGCCGGAGATCGGTGTGCTGGTGCCGCCGATGGTGTGGGCGGAGGCCAGCGGGCACAGCGCGGATTCCGTCTTGCTCGTGCTGGCCTCACACGGCTACGATCCGGGTGATTATATCCGCGATTATCATGAGTTTTTGCGCATCATGAGGGAGAAAGCATCATGACCAACGAAAGCGCCATCACCCCAGCACCGGCTGTCAGCCACGACGGTCGTCTCTGGCATCAAATGACCGGCTTCATGCGCGGCCGCCCGCTGCTGGTGGCACTCATCATCCCCATGGCGCTGGCCCTCCTCATGGCATGGGTGGACCGGACGACGACCTGGGAGCTGAGCTTGTTCGTCTTTTATGCCATTCCCATCGTGATGGCCGTCTGGTGGGCGGGCAGTCGGGCTGGCTATGGCATGGCGGTGATCTGCGGCATCCTGTGGTGGGCGTCGAATTATGACACGCATCCCTACGAGACCACACTCGGGTATTTGTGGGCCACAGTCAGTCGTGTCGTGTTCTTCAGCGTGGTGGCCTATGCTGTCACCGCGGTGCGCAACCGCCAGGAGGCCGATGCGGCCCGCATCGAGGCGCTGGAGGAACGCCGCCAGCTCGAGGAGGACCTCGTGGCAGTGAGCGAGCACGAGCAGCAACGCATCGGCCAGGATCTTCACGATGGTCTCTGCCAGCATCTGGCTGCGATCGGTCTCGCGGCCCGTTCGCTGGCAGATGACCTCCAGGCGGAGGGAAGCGGCTCCGTGCAGGACGCGGAGCTCATCCAGCAAGCCATTCAGCAGGCCGTCACCGAGGCGCGCGGGATGGCCCGTGGCATTTTTCCGGTGCATGTGGATCGTCACGGCCTCGCGGTGGCGCTGACAGAGCTGGCCCGCTCCACCTCGCGGCTCACGGGTGTGCAGATTGAGGTGGAGGAGGCTGGCGATGTGCAAATTTCTCCTCCCGAAGCAGCGATGCATCTCTACCGCATTGCCCAGGAGGCGGTGGCCAATGCCGTGCGTCATGGCGGTGCGCAGAATATTCATATCAAGATCGACGGTGGTGCGGAATCCATCGTGCTGACCGTGGTGGATGACGGCAAAGGCTTTCCCATTCATCCGCGCAAAGACGGCGGCATGGGGATGCGCACGATGCGCTACCGCGCCCAGATGATCGGTGCCAGCCTCTCCATGTCCGCGCCCGATCCCCGAGGTGCCACGCTGTGCTGCGTGGTGCCGCTCCATCGCGAATAGTTTTCAACATCCCTATCTTCCTCCCACCATGCCAAACTCCGCCAAGCCCAAGCCCGCCCGCGTGCTGATCGTCGAGGATCATCCCATGTTCCGCGAGCATCTCATCCAGCTCATCACCCGCGAACTCGGTGTCGTCGTGTGTGGCGAGGCGGACAACAACCGTGACGCCATGGCCATGCTGGAAAAAGAAAAACCGGACATCGCCATCGTCGATCTCACCCTGCGTGGCGGCTCCAGCGGCCTCGAGTTGCTCAAAGACATCAAGGCCCTCGGTCTCGAAGTGCAGGTGCTCGTTCTCTCCATGCATGACGAGGACCTGTATGCCGAGCGTGCCCTGCGTGCCGGTGCTCGCGGCTACATCACGAAAAACGAAGCTTCCTCCGAGGTCGTCAAAGCCATCCAGTGCGTGTTGGCGGGAGAGATCTATGCCAGCCACCGCGTCACCGCCCGCCTGCTCCAGCGCATGAGCCAGAAGAAGACATCCAGCACTCTCGCCGGAGTGGAAACACTCGCGGATCGCGAGCTGGAGGTCTTCCAGATGCTCGGCCGCGGCAAGAGCACGAAAGACATCGCCACTGCGCTGAACCTCGGTGAATCCACCGTCGAAACCTACCGCGCCCGCATCAAGGACAAGCTGCAGCTCCGCAGCGCCGCCGAGCTCTACCTCCGCGCCGGCCAGTGGGTGCGTGACAACGGCGCATGAGCCCTGTGGCGTGCGGCCTGACATGCCTTGTCTTTTGCCCAACGGCGATGCCTCGCGGCAAAGTAGGGCCACATGTCGAAAAAAGCCCGCAAACGCCCCGCCAAGCCTACGCCGCCCGCCCCTCCGCCCGCGGTTCCCATACCTTGGAAGGTCCCCGCCGCCATCATCCTTCTCTGCGCCGTGCTTTATGGCTGGACGCTGCGCTTCCCGATGGTCTTCGATGATGACACCTACCTCATCAACAATCCCTTCTTCA
>JBKCXA010000589.1:0-6169 GCA_046316935.1 Prosthecobacter sp. | reverse complement strand
GGCAAAACCTGCGCCGAACTGGCCGAGGAGGTGCGCAAGCAGCTCGAACAGTCACATTTTCCCAAGGCTACTGTCTTCTTAAAAATCGACGACAAAACCATCACCCCAAAAGGAAAAACCTTCTGCTGTCCCAATCTGCCTACCATCACCATCTTTGGAAACGTTGTGAGGTCCGGCAAATACGACCTTCCGACCAATAAGGACACCACGGTCAGTGCCGAACTTGCCCGTGCAGGTGGCCACAAGTCGGGAAAAGAGGTTCCCAAGATCAAAATTGTGCGAACCACACCGCAGGGCGAGAAGACCATTGTGGTGAACACTCAGGCCGCTCTGGTTGAGAAGAAGGCGGAATACGATCTCGTGCTTCGGCCCAACGACGTCATGATCGTGGAGTAACATGACGCCCACCGGACTCGCTGAACTCGAAAAACGCCATTCGTGGCATCCTTTCACGCCGATGCAGGCGTGGGGGTCGGAGGGGCATGAGCCGGTGATGATCGAAAGTGGACGCGGTTGTGTGCTGCGGGATCAGCATGGGCGCGAGTATCTCGACGGCAATGCCTCGATCTGGACGAACATCCACGGCCACAACCATCCGGCGATCAACGCGGCGATCATCGAGCAGCTCGGCAAGGTGGCGCACACGTCGTTCCTCGGCTTTTCGCATGCGCCAGCGGCTTTGCTGGCAAAGGAGCTCGTCGATCTGCTGCCGGGCGGGAAGATGGAGCGGGTGTTTTTCTCCGACGACGGCTCCACGGCCATCGAGTGCGCGGTGCGCATGGCCTTGCAGTTCTGGTGGCAGAACGGACGACCGGAACGCGACACGATCGTCGCCTTTGATCGCGCCTACCACGGCGACACGCTCGGCGCGGCGAGCCTTGGCGGCATTTCGATGTTCAAAGGCAGCGCGAACCAGTTTGGCTATCGCGTCGTGCGCGTGCAGAGCCTCGACGAGTTGCGCCAGCAGGAGCCGGAGAGGCTCGCGGCGGTCATTATTGAACCGTTGATCCAAGGCGTGGCCAACATGCGACTCTGGCCGAAGGGCATGCTGCGCGAGTTGAATGCCTGGTGCGGGCAAAACGATGTCTTTCTGATCCTCGATGAGGTCATGACGGGCTTTGGGCGCACGGGGAAGATGTTCGCGTGCCTGCATGAGGACGTCGTGCCGGACTTTCTGTGCCTCGCGAAAGGCCTCACCGGCGGCTACCTGCCGCTCGCGGCCACCTTGACGACGAAACGCGTGTTCGAGGGCTTCCACGGCCCCGAAAAGACCTTTTTCTATGGTCACAGCTACACCGCGAACCAACTCGGCTGTGCGGCGGCGCTGGCCAGTTTGCGCGTTTTTCGCGATGAGGCCGTTTTGGAGCACCTAAAGCCGAAAATCGCGCTTTTGGCCGAATTGCTCGCCGGGCTCCAAAACGTGCCCGGCGTGCTCGCGACGCGTCAACTTGGCCTCATCGCCGGAATTGATGTGGACGCGAACGGCGCGGAAGTTTGTCTGGCGGCGCGAAAGCACGGTTTGCTCACCCGGCCGATCCAAAACACGATCGTCCTCATGCCGCCACTGTGCGTGAGCGAGGCGGAGCTGCGGCAGATGGTGAAAGCGATCCAATTGGCCTTGGCTGAGTCGCAGAAGTGAGAATCAGGTCTGTGATTTTTGTGTAATCTGCCATATTGATTATTGATTCTATAATTCAAGAGCCTAAAATGCGGGTGTTCGCAGCTCTGAAAAAGCCGCACCAACAGCCATGACATCCTCGAATTCACTCTCCCTCCGCTTCGGTCTGCGTGACCGGGCCTCCGCGTGGCTGAAAAGCCTCTGCGCCGCCGCGTTGATCGGCTCGCCCGCGATGGCGGTGGAGTTTGAGATGCCGCGCAGCTTCTTCGTCGATCTCTCCACGCGCCCTGAGGCGCTCTCGCTGGCCGCGTTTGACCTCTGTGTCCTGCATGCGCAGGCCGAGGTGGACCTCGAGCCGGGCCACATGGCCGGCAACCGCTTCCTCGCGATGCTGAACGTGGCTGAGCTGCGCACAAAATCGTTTCAGGAAAAGTTCGCCGCGAAGCAAGCGGTGACGCTCACCGCAGGCAGCGACAAAGACCAGCTCGTCGTGGCCGATCCGTCGCAGTCCGGCTGGCTCGGCTGGGCCGTGGCGGGAGCCGCCGATCCAGCAGCGAAGAAAGGTTTCGATGGTTTTGTGCTCAGCCTCGGCCAGCAGCCAGCGAGCAAGGCTTGGCGTGAGGCCGTGCTGGAGCTGGCGCAGGTGCTGAAAAAGCGTTTTCAGGACAAGCAGATCCTCCTCGATGCCCGCATTGGGCTCGGTGGCGAAGCTGCTGGCATCGCCGATGGCGTGCTGGCCCTCGGCGTGCATACCCAGGGCGGCAAGAACGGTGCGGAGTTGGGTTCGCTCGATACCGCTCGTGAAGTGTCCGCCGTGCTGCGTCACGCCCGCGCCGCTGGCATGCGCGTGTTTGGCGTCGAGTTCACCGCGCCGCATGATCACGAGGCCATCCGCGAGGCTGCGGGTCGCCTTCACACGATGGGCGTGATGCCCTTCATCACCACGCCGTCGCTCGATGGCGTGAATCTCGGCCCGGTCGAAGAAGTCAGTCGCCGCGTGCTCGTGCTGCACGGCTGGGATGCCTCGCTCACCGGCGAGGCCGCGCCTGCGGCGGACATCACGCTGGCCGCCCGTTGCTTGCATGCGCCGCTCGAGTGGCTGGGCTTCCGCCTCGAATTCCTCACCATGACGAAGGACGCGAAGCTGCCGGACGCCGCCGGCTTCCGCGGGGTGATCCTCGATGGCAGCTTGCTGCTCGATGTGGACCAGCAGAAGCAGCTCGCCGCCTGGGTGCGTGACGATGCGAAGGCGAAAAACATCCCCGTGCTGCTCGCCGGCATGCCCTGGCGTGATGAAGGCGTGCTCGCCGAAGTGCGTGACACGCTCGCCCTCGGCGGCACTGGCAAGCCCGCGCCGAAGCTCGTCAAAACCAGCGTGGCCCGCATGGACTCCACCGCGCTGCGCAGCGGCGTGAAGGCCACCGCACGGGCGATGGGCTTCCTCGATCTCGAAGCCCCGGAGGGCGCGAAAGTCGTGCTCGCCGTGCGCGGCCAGGACACGCTCGGCACTGAGCACCACTTTGATCAGGTGTTTCACACCGCGTGGGGCACGGTCTGGATGGAGCCCGCCGCGCTTTCCGCCGGACCGCAGGCTGATCTCTTTGCGCTGACCGCTGAATGGTTGAGCAAAGGCGGCGTCACGCCCGCGCCGGACACGACGACGCTCGACGGTCGCCGTGTGTTCTTCAATACCTTCAGCGCCGAGGGCTTCACCACGCCGTCCGCGCTTCCCGGCTTCCGCCTCTGCGCCGAGGTCGTCCGCGAGCGTGTGCTGGGCCGCTACTTCCTGCCCTTCACCGTCGCCGTGTGCGAGGCCGACCTGCGTGGCTGGCGTCCTGGTCAGAATCCCGAGGACGCGCCGCACTACGAGCAGCTCGCCCGCGCCATCTTTGACATGCCGCACGTGGCCGCCGCCTCGTATTCCTTCTCGCAACCCGCCGACTGGAGCTCCGGTGAAAAGATCAACGGCGCCCTCAACGAGCACGCGAAGACAAAGCGCTTCGACATGGAGCGCGAGGTGGCCGGTTCGATGAGCTACATCCACCGCGCCTTGCTGCCCGCTGGCAAAAGCGTCTCGCTCATGCTCTGGCCTGCCTCCGGTGCGCCCACGCCCGACGCCCTCGACTTCTGCTCACGCATGGGCGTGCAAAGTCTCACGCCCGCGCCTTCCCGCACTGCGGGCCAGTCCGCGGTCATCGCCCTGCCCGAGGCAAACGAGATCACCGCGAGCAGTTGGATGCATGGCGACAACGTGGAGGTCTTTGCCACCGCCGCGAGCCGTTCCGATGCCCGTCCTACGCTTGAACAGCAGCTCGCCGCCTTGCAGGCCGAGGTGAAAAACCCGCGCCGCATCGCCCCGGTCGCGTTGAGTGCCTCTTTCCGCGATGTGCGTGATGAAAAGGGCCTCGCCGATCTCACCAAGGCGCTCGACTGGTGCGCTGCCGAGCCTTTGCATGCCACCACCGCCGCCGCGTATGCCGCCAGCGTGCGCGATGCCGCCCGCACCCGCGTGCTGAAGCTCGCCGAGAGTCACTGGATCGTGCTGAATGAAGGCCGCGCACGCACCCTGCGCCTGCCCGCCAGCGCCGGCGTGCCCGACATGTCCCGCTGCGAAGGCATCAGCGGCTACACCGTGAGCAACGGCCAGCTTTACGTCCACACCATGGGCGAGCAGCGCAGCGAGATCGTCCTCGCCGAGGCCGCGCCCGCCACGCCGCACCTCCATCTCGAAGAATGCAGCGGCAAGATCGAGTTCCTTGAGCTCGCCTCGCGTCGCGCCACCTTCCAAGTTTACGACTGGCGCCAGGTCGAGGTCGTGCTTGGCGGCTTCGAGCCGCATGGCCTCTGCGCCTACACCGAAAACGGCCGCCCCTACTCCGCGAATGCCGATGCGAAGGGCATCGTGCGCCTCGAGCTCACCCGCCAGGCCACCGTGCAGCTCCAATCGCTGCCGCCCGCTCCCGCCACCGCCGCGAACTGATCCGTTTTCACCTCTTTCCGCCTCCCGCTCATGCCTTCCCCGAAACGCCACAGCCTTCGCGAGAACCTCCCCCTCCTTCTCCTGCTCTACACGGGTCTCGCCGGAGCCTGGGGCTGGCGTTTGCAGGCCTCGAAGCAGCCGCCCGTCGATGACACGCTCCAAGCCACGCGGGTGCAGGTGGTGAAACGCATCGCCAAAATCCCGTCGCGCCGGCTGACGCCTGCCTTGTTCCAGCTCGGCATGCTGCCCGATGGCGAAGTGAAAAACCTCGCCCGCTGGATGGAAGAACCTTCCACACCGCGTCTGCGCCAGCTCACCGTGCAGCAAGGCCCCGTGAGCAGCGCCGGACCTTTGAACGCTGCGCTCATCCTCGTTGAAATCGACCGCGCCGATGCTCCAGCGCTCGATGAGATGCGCCTGCTCGTCTCCGCCGCCGGTGATCGCATTGAGGAACCCGTCAAAATCGAAGCGCTCGGCACCCTCGCCCGCAAAGCCTCCGAAACGGGCGATCTTCATCTCGCCACCGACATCTGGCTCCGCGTCAGCGAATCGCCCTCCGCCACCTGGGGCGAGATAGAGGAACTCGTCACCGCCGCTCGGGCCGCTCGTCGCCCTGCTGCCGCCTTGAAAGTGCTCAAGTCATGGCTCGATGACGCCAAAGGCCATCTCACCAGCGAGCAACTCCCAAAGGCGCAGGACATGCAAATCCAGCTTCTCATCGAGGGTGGCCGCGTCGCCGAGGCCAGCCGCATCGCCCGCGATGCCTTGCGTGCGCTGCCTGCCAAGGCCGCCGTGCCGGAAATCATGCTCGAGCGGGCTTTGCGTGCCGCCACTGCCGCCGCGGAGTCCGGCGAGCTGCTGCCATGGATCGAGCGCCGCCTCCGCGAGCATCCCGAGCATGCCACGACATGGGAACAGCTCGCCGCCGGCCGCGAAACCTCTGCCAGCTACCGTCACTGGCTCTGGCATGCCGCCACCCTTTCCGACCTCCAAAACCTCCACGGCACCGCTTGCGATCTTTTCTTCCGCGTCGCCGCCATCGGTGATTTGAAGTGCCTCGGCCGTTTGCATGCCCTCGCGGCTCAAACCGGTCGCACGAAGGATTTCACCACGCTGATCGACGCACTCCAAAAACGCCCGCAAGAAGCTCACAGCCTCATCGAGCTCGCCCGCGCCCTCGAAGCCGGTGGCGCCGCCGAGGCCGGACGCGATCTGCTTGCCGCGCATCTCAAAACGCAGCCCGACGATCGTGACGCCGCCTTCGCCATGACCGAGATCGACGAAGCCCGCCGCGGCTCCGGCAGTGCCATGGTGTTGTGGGAAGGTTTCCTCCGCAAGTTCCCCGACGACACCGCCGCGCTGCGTCGCCTCGCCGCCATGCAAACCGCCGATGGCCAGCACCTTCCCGCGCTGCGTTCCCTGCAACGCATCGCCGCCGCCGACCTCGCGGATGCCGACCTGCGCCACATCGCCACTCTCGGCGAGATCCTCGATGACACCTCCACCGCTCTCCAAGCCCGTCAGATGATCGTCGAGCGTCAGTCAAAGCCCTCCGTGACCGATTTGATGGC
>JBKCXA010000588.1:0-17087 GCA_046316935.1 Prosthecobacter sp. | reverse complement strand
CTGGCAAGACTGGCCTTGGAGCAGCGCCCGTGACTACCTGGAAGCCGTCGGCCGCGAGGAAGCGGCACGCATGTGGATGCAATACCCAGTTCTCGACTACGGGAAGGGTTGGGATGATTGAAGCCGTACGTTGTTCACGCTTTAGCGTGTTATTGAAGACTCCTTGAACACGCTAAAGCGTGAACAACGTACTGTCTGAGCCATGCCCAACCGCCGCCAATTTCTCTCCACACTCACTTTTGCACCGCTGGCCCTTCGCGGCCAGGACGCTCCGAAATTCCCTCCGACCCGTAAGATCACCAAAGGGCCGGGATTCCACTGGTTCGCCTACTACGACAAGCTGCAGTTCTCGCCGGATAACCGCTTCGTGCTGTCGAACAAGGTCAGCTTCGAGCATCGCTCACCGACGGCCGACGACGTGATCGAGGTCGGCATGGTGGACATTCAGGATGGCGACAAATGGATTCCGCTCGGCAAATCGAACGCGTGGAACTGGCAGCAGGGCTGCATGCTGCAATGGATTCCCGGCACGGAGTCGAAGGTGATCTGGAATGACCGCGAGAAGGATAAGTTCGTGAGCCACATCCTCGATGTGAAAACGATGGAGAAGCATACCCTGCCATTCCCGGTCTATGCTTTGAGCCCGAACGGCAAGGAAGGGGTGAGCTGCGACTTTTCCCGCGTGGCCGATTGCCGTCCTGGATATGGCTATGCGGGCATCAAAGACCGCTTTTTCGAAGACATGGCTCCCGAGGGCAGCGGCGTGACGCATGTGAACCTCGAAACAGGAGCGGAGAAGCTCATCGTGAGCCACAAGACGCTCGCGAACACCGGCCCGATGATGGAGAACCATCCCGATTCGAAGCATCACGCGTATCATTTGCTCGTGGGGCCGGATGGGAAGCGCTTCATCATGCTGCACCGCTGGACGCAGCCGAAGGGTGGCCACCTCACGCGACTCATCACGGCGAACATGGATGGCAGCGACCTGCGCATCGTCATCCCGAATGGCTACGCGTCTCATTTCATCTGGCGGGATGCCACGCACATTCTGTCACAGGCGAAAAACTGGCTTGGCAACACTGACTGGGGTGATTTCCTCTTTGAAGACAAGGACAGCGGCATCGTGGAGGAGATCGGCCACGGCATTCTCGACAAGTCCGGGCACCTCACCTACCTCAAAAACAACGAGTGGATTCTCAACGACACCTATGCCCAGGGCGTGCGCCGCATCCAGACACCGCACCTGTATCACATCGCCTCGAAGAAGCGCATCGACCTGGGTTACTTCCCGCAGCCGCCGGAATACAAAGGCGAGTGGCGATGCGACTGCCATCCGCGCAGCAGCCGCGATGAGAAGCTCGTCTGCATCGACGCTCCCGATGGGTCGAACGGTCGCCAGCTTCATCTGATCCATATCGACGGGCTGCTGACCTGACGGGGATCAATCTTGATCCTCGGCAGTATCGGCAGGCCTGTTTTTCAGGCGCAGCTCCACCTCCTGAATGCGGGCACGGACGACGCGGCGCACCTTGAACTCGGCCTCGCCGAGCTGGCAGCGTTCGCCAGGCTTGGGGACATGCCCGAGATGGGTGAAAAGCAGGCCGCCGATGGTGTCGATGCCGCCGGCCTCCGCTTCGAGGTCGATAGCGAGCTCGTCTTTGAGATGGTCAAGACGAGCACCGCCATCGAGCAGGAAGCGCCCGTGGCCGAGATCGCGGATTTCTGCGGCCTCGCCACGCCAGGGAGCGGCATCGTAGAGCAGCCAGTCGGCGATTTCACGACGGCTGATCATGCCTTCGAGGCCGCCGTATTCGTCCACGATGATGAGCGGCGTGGTCTTGTCCCGCAGATGTTCATTGAGGGCATCGAGGATGGGCATCGTCTCGGGCACAAAGGCGGGTGTTTGCAGGCAGGCACGCCAGGAGGGACGTCCGGCGAGCTTCCACGCGGTGGCATCCACGATGCCGAGCACGCTGTCCGGCGTCTCGCCATACACGATTACGAAGCGTCCGGAGGCACGTTCGAGCATGGCGCTCGTTTTGGCCTCGGAGTCCTCGGCGGACATCATCGGCAGATCCACTCGCGGCACCATGCAGTCACGCACGGTGAGTCCCTCGATCTCCAGCGCCTCGTGGATCATGGCGCTTTCCTCGCTGCCGAGGAGGCCCTGTTCTTCACGCATTTCCACGAGCGTCTCAAATTCATCGCGGGTCACCGGCAGCCTTGTCTTCACATTGTGCGGCACCAATTTGAGCAGCAAGGCATCCGCAGTGCGGTCCACGATGCTCGTGAGCGGATCGAGCACGCGGCGCAGGGGACGCAGGAGGCGGAGGCTGGCCAGCAGCACCACAGCAGGCGAGCGGGCCGCGAAAAACTTGGGCACGATGTCTCCGAGAATCACAGTGCCGAGGAATAGCAGGGACGATGCCAGCCATGGATTCCAGCCCATGGCTTTGAGCGGACCGGTGACGATCCACACACCGAGGGCGGCCAGCGAGAGGTTCAGCGCGGCCGAAAGAAGCTGCGCTTGTTGAAGCGGCGCAAAGGGATTGGCGCTGATTTCCCGCAATCGCCTTGCCACGGAGCCTTCGCCAGCGGCCTGGAGCTGCTTTTCCACGTCACGCACGCTATGAATCGCCGTCTCCGCCGCGGAAATGACCGCGAGCAGGGCAAGGAGGGCGAAATAAAGCAGGAGAGCAGGAATGAGCATCGGACTTAAAACGAGGCCGTAGCCAGTTTGAAGCGCGGAAGGCCCGGGGGCAACCTTCGTTCTTGCCAGAAGAGGGGCGATTTGATAGTCACCGCCTGCTTATGCGCCATTTCATCGCTTCCATCCTCCTGCTCGGTTCCGCCGCCACACTCAGCGCAGCGGATAAACTCAAAGTCCTCATCGTGGACGGCCAGAATAACCACAAGTGGGACATCACCACGCCGGTGCTGAAGCATGCGCTGGAATCGAGCGGCACCTTTACCGTCGATGTCAGCACTTCCCCGCCGAAAGGATCGCCTACGGAGGCCTGGCATGCGTTCAAGCCCGATTTCACCGCTTACAAGGCCGTCGTGAGCAATTACAATGGCGAGCCCTGGCCGCAAAATGTGCGCGATGCCTTCACCAAGTATGTCGCCGCAGGTGGTGGCTTCGTCTCCGTGCACGCCGCGAACAACTCCTTCCCCGATTGGAAGGAATACAACGACATGATCGGCGTGGGAGGCTGGGGTGGTCGAAATGAGAAGAGCGGCCCCTGGCTCTATGTGAAGGATGGAAAACTCTTCCGCGATACCAGCGCAGGCAATGGCGGTGCCCACGGCCCGCAGCACGAGTTCATCGTCGAGATCCAAAACAGCGAGCATCCCATCACCAGGGGCCTTCCCAAGCGCTGGCTGCATTGCAAAGACGAGCTCTACAGCAAACTCCGCGGCCCCGCCGAGAATGTCGAAATCCTCTCCTCCGCGAAATCCGACCTCACCGCCGTGCAGGAACCGAACAACCTGGTGCTCAAGTATCACCAAGGACGCGTCTTCCACACCACGCTTGGCCATGCGGACTACTCGATGCTCGACCGCGGCTTCTTCACCCTGCTGCAACGTGGCACCGAATGGGCTGCCACCGGTGATGTGGAGCAGACATCCGCTGTCCCGGCGGATTTCCCCACGGAGACCGCCGTGAGCGTGGTGAAGCTGGAAGGCTATCCGAAGCAGGAGGCTCCCAAACCGAAGAAGTGATCTCTCTTCGCCTGAACCACTCTCGTTTGAGAGTGGTACCCCGAGAAGGACTCGAACCTTCGACCAATTGATTAAGAGTCAACTGCTCTACCAACTGAGCTATCGAGGCGTTGGTGATTTGAACGCTGTCGAGTTAGACGGCCCGGAAATGATTGCAAGCTGGAATTTTACGCGGCTGACAGGCTCTGTTCCCTGAGGGGGCTTCTCAGAGATGGGCGTCATCGTATCACGCCCTTAGCTTCAGCGATGTGATGTGATGTGATGACTTCGACCATTGAAAATCCGCACATGCGAAGGATCAAGCCGCACGTTGAAATGGCGTGCAGGTTGCTGCTATAAAGAGCCCATGAATTGGCCCATGAAACTCACGACACAAAATGAAGAGCTGCTCTTTATCGGCCTGTGCATCCTCGGCGGCCTGCTGCTCATTTCATTCGTCCGCATCATCCTCCTGCTGCGCCAGCGCCGGAAGATGAACGAGCGGGCTGACAAGCTGGAGAGGCAGATCCTCGACCAGCAGAAAAACATCCTCGACATCCGCTCCGACGCGAATGCCTGGCGCGGAGAGATGCAGCGGCAGTTTGATGCTTTCCGTGCCGATGCCGCGAAACGCATCGAAGACTCAGACCTGCGCACGGCCAGCGCCACGAACCGACTCGACATCGCTGGCGAGCAGCACGAAAGGCGCGTTTTTGAGCTGCAGGCCTCCTTGGATGCCGCTCGCCGCATGTGCGCCGAGCTTCCCGCAGCCAAGGCCCGCATCATCGAACTCGAGCGCCTGCTCGCAAGCAATGCGCCCGCCACTCACCTGAACGGCAGCCACGTCCCGAGTCCGGAGCACATGCAGGAACTGGCCGCGGCCACGCGGGCTGTATCGACCTCTGGCGGCCTTCCCATGCTTCCCTCGATGGAAACACTGCAAACTCAGCCAGTCACGGAAATTACCGCTCCTCCATCCGGGGACGTCGAATCCCTCAATGTGCTCCAGCAGAGGAATGCCGAGCTTCAACGTGCCCTACTGCTCGCCCGCCGCCGCAAACCGGCAGATCGAGCGAAGACACGCGGACGTTGAGGCGGACAGCAGTCAGGCAGCGCCTCCCACGAAAGATGGCTCAGCCTCCTAGTGGGTGAGTCAGCCCAGGGATTGCAGCATCTGTGACAGAGTCTGACACAAATGGCACAAGGCCTGCGCAAATTGCCTTCAACAGGCCGCAAAATTAGGCTGTGGACGGAGTTTTTCTTGTGCCCCGTTTGCTCCACGCTAAACCCAAAAGCTCGTCATTTTCTCACGTCAACCCCCGCCCCCGTCCCACGCCATGTCCGTCGTCTCCAAAGGTCTTGAAGGTATCGTCGCTGCTGAAACCCGTCTCGGTGAGGTGAAAGGAGCTGAAGGCATCCTTTTCTACTGTGGCTACGACATCAACGAACTCGTCAAGCTGACCTACGAAGAGGTCGTTCACCTGCTTTACTACAATAAGCTGCCCACCCAGGCGGAGCTCGACAAGCTGACGACCGCCCTCCGCGCCGAACGTGAGCTGCCTCAGGGCGTCATCGAGTTCCTCAAGACCGCGCCGAAGACCGCCAAGCCCATCGACATCATGCGCACGGCCGTCTCCATGCTCGGCTGCTACGACCAGCAGCGCCATGACATCGACGTCGGCGAAAACCTCGCCAACGCCATCCGCCTCACCTCACAGATCGGCGTCATTGCCGCCTACTTCCACCGTGCACGCCAGGGCCTCGACCTCCCGCCCGTGCGCAAGGACCTCTCCGAGGCCGCGCACTTCCTTTACCTCATGAATGGAGAGGTCCCGTCCAAGGACGCCGAGCGCACGCTCGATATCGCGTACATCCTTCATGCCGAGCACGGCTTCAACGCCTCCACCTTCACCGCTCGTGTCGTCGCCTCCACCTTGAGCGACATGTACTCCGCCATCTCCGCCGCCATCGGCGCCCTGAAGGGCCCGCTCCACGGCGGCGCCAATGAAGGTGTGATTCACATGCTTCAAGAAATCGGCAGCCTCGACAAGGTGGACGCCTGGGTGGAGGACGCCCTCGCGCAGAAGAAGAAGATCATGGGCATCGGCCACCGCGTTTACAAGGTGCTCGACCCCCGCGCCCCGCATCTTCGCGAGATGGCCATCAAGCTCACTGAACAGCTCGGCGAGGCCAAATGGATTCAGATGTCCGAGCGCATTGCCACCATCATGCGCGAGCGCAAGAGCCTGAACGCCAACGTCGATTTCTACTCCGCCACGGTCTATTACAGCCTCGACATTCCGACGGACCTCTTCACGCCGATCTTCGCCATCGCCCGCATGAGCGGCTGGACCGCCCATGTGCTCGAGCAGTGGAGCGAAAATCGCCTCTTCCGCCCGCTGAGCGAATACGTCGGCAAGCCCTATGGGCAGAAAGTGGTGCCAATCAACGAGCGCTGAGATTCCTGAGCCGGGAATCCGATGAAAGCCTCCCTGCACACGCTCCAGCTCCGCGTGCCATTCCGCATCGCGCATGGAGTTTCCTCGACGCGGCAGGTGCTCAGGCTGCAACAGGGGGATCACATCGCCGAGGCTCCCTTTGTGCCCTACTACAACGAAGACCCAGCCGAGACCCTGCGGCTCGTCTCGCTGCCGGTTTTGCCCCAGCGACTGCCCCGCGCCGCCTCGCTGGCATTGAATCTCCTCCGCCACGACATCGTCTGCCGGGCCCAAAACATCCCGCTGAGAGCTTTTGCAGCTCAAAAGCTCGGCTCTGGAGGCCCGACGCCGCCCGCCTGCCACTCGCTTGGCATTCCCGAAGACTTGCACGCCTTTGCTGAAAGGGTTGAAGAACTGGCAAAGCAATTCCGCGTGCTCAAACTGAAGCTCGGGTCTGGTGATCTCGGCCTCGACATCGCCACCGTCTCCATCGCCCGCTACGCGGCGCCGGATGCCGACTTTCTGCTCGATGTGAACGGTGGATGGGACCCCGTGCAGGCCCCGGCCATGATCGAAAAGCTCGCCGAGTATCAGCCCGCCCTCATCGAGCAGCCCATCCACCACTCTCACGGCATCGAGGTTTGGGAAGATTTGCGTGCCCGTCTCCCCTCCCGATGCCCGCCGATCTTCGCCGATGAAAGCGTTCAAAACGCCGACGATGTGGCGGAGCTCGCTCCCTATGTCGATGGCGTGAATGTGAAGTTGCTGAAGTGCGGCAGCTTTGACGGAGCCATTGCCATGATGACCGCCGCGAAAGCCGAGGGCCTCAAAGTCCTGCTCGGGTGCATGATCGAAAGCAGCCTCGGCACCACCGCCGCCGCCCACCTGGCTCCGTGGGCCGACTGGATCGACCTAGACGGACATCTGCACATTTCGAACGACGACTTCACCGGCCTCCAGTTCACCTCAAATGGCCAGTTACAAATGCCGGACCGTCCCGGCATGGGAGCGACGTGGCGTTAACGCCGCATCCTCTCAATGGTCAATGCACGATCTGCACCTCGTCGCCGACGCCTGTCAGCGAGAAGAAGAGCTTTGCCTGGTCATACGGCAGGCGGATGCAGCCGTGGGAGGCGGGGCGACCGGTGACGTAACCGCTGTGAAGGCCGATGGCACTGCAATTGAGGCGCATGAACCACGGCATGGCGCAGTGATAGAGCGTGGAGGTGTGCGAGCGATGCTTATCCGTGATCACATAGCGGCCTGCGGGCGTGCGGTAGCCCTCTCGACCGGTGGAGACGGAGGTGCTGGCGATGACTTTGCCGTTCTTGGTGACCCAGGCACGCTGACTGGAGAGATCGACGGTGACGAGGGTGTCAGGCTCCGCATCCGGATCGCGGCCGAGAAGCACCCGCATGAGGAAGAGATAGCCCTGCGTGGCAGCAAAGTTGATCGGGTAGCGATGGTAGCGTGAGGTACACACGGAGGCCTTCGCGCCGGCTTTCATGAGGGCGACCGCGCCTTCCACGTCACCACGAGCGGAGCAGCAAATGAGCGGCGTGACTCCGCGATCGCTTTCCATGGCATTGCGAAGGTCTTTGATCGTGCAGCGGTCGATCAGCTCCTTGCTGACGGGACTCTTGAATCGCGTGTTGGGATCCACACCGAGGCTGGTGAGAGCGGCGAGCACCGGCGTGTTGCGGCGCAGGGAGGCGACAAGGATAGGAGCCTGGTTTTCGCGGCCAGGTTCATTGAGATCAACACCACACATGGCGAGCACTTGAACCATGTCCGCCTGGCCGGTGCGCACGGCCGCACAGAGGGGTGTGTCACCAAATTGAGTGCGTTCTGAAGGGTTAAGGCCCATCGCGACCAGTTTGGCGACATGCTCAGCATCACAAAGCAGCACGGCCTGAAAGACGGCAGGCAGCGCATCGGTGCGCGGCCAGAGCGTGGACCAGAACTCGCTCACAGGATCGAGGATGGGGCGCCACTTCTTCGGCTCATAGGGAATGCTTGATGCCTTCGCAAAGGCAGGCTTGGCCGGAACAACTGAGAGCGCGGGTTTGTCTTCGAGCTCTTGGGGAGCTTCGGCGGCCTTCGGAGCACTGGCAGAGGGCATCACAGGCGGCGGCACCGCCTCGAGCTTTTTGAGCGAATTGATCTCGATGGCCTGCGGAGGCTTGATGGATGCCACCGGCGGAAAACTGGCCTCGACGGACTTCGCGGGACGCAATTCACCGCCAATGGGATTGAGCGGCTTCCTGACGGTCGGCGCGACATCGGCCGTGGGGAGTTTCACCGGAGAGGTGTAAAGTTCATTCTGCTTTAGCATGCCAATCAATGCGGCACACACGCCAGCGCCGACTAAGGGCGGCAGGCCGAAAGCGATCAGGGTCTGTAACCAATTTGCTTTCATCATTGCGACTCGGAGGCGCGGTTCATATCGTGTTTGATGAGGCTGTCGAGTTGTCTCTGTAGTCGTGATGAAAAATTTACCGCTGTTCGCGTGATGAAGCCATGGAGAGAGCAAGAAGTTATGGAAATCACAATCATATGTGGGACATTTTCCGCATGTTCGATGCCAACCGCGCCTTTTACCTCTTCCTCCGCTGCTCGCGGCAGGTGCTGTTGCTGCTCGCGTGGATGCTTTGTCTGACTACTTCAGCGCATGCGATTTTGTTTTACGGCACGGGCAATGCTTCGCACAACATCACTGCTCCCACTGGGGCGTATGAGAACTCAGGCTGGCAGTATCAGGGCTACTACGGCGCGTATCTCGGCACGATGATCGCTCCGCAATACTTCATCACGGCGCAGCACATGGGCACGCAGGGAAGTTCGTTTGTAAGCGCGGGGCTTTTCAACGGCGGCGTGGATGTGACCTATACGATTGACACCTCGGCCAACAGCGGCGCGGGCTTTTGGGACATCGCGGGGACGGATCTGCGCATCTTCAAGATCAACGAATACTTCTCCAGCTATGCCACACTCTACACCGGCAGCTCCGAGCAGGGGCTCGACATGGTCACGATGGGCCGCGGGGGCGTGCGTGGGGCCGATGTGATGGTTTCCGGCACCTTGCATGGATGGGAACACAACCCAGGCGATGGCGTCGCCCGCTGGGGCAGCAACATCGTGAGTTCCGTGACGACGATTCCGACGCTCGGCAGCATGCTCGTGGCCCGTTTTGATGCGAGCGGTCCCGGCCACACGACGCAGGAGTCCACGCTCTCCGTCGGTGATTCCGGCGGCGCGGTGTTTGTGAACGACGGCGGCCTCTGGAAGCTCGCAGGCATCAATTACAGTGTGGATGGCTTGTTCGACACAAACAATACCACCGGCGATGGTTCTGAGTTCAATGCAGCGCTGTTTGATCGTGGCGGTTTGTATCAGGGTTCCGACGGACAAGGCTGGACGCTCATCCCTGATGCGGGACCAGACAATCCATCCAGCATGTATGCCTCCCGCATCTCGACCAACGCGGCCGCCATTCAAGCCATCGCCGTGGTGCCTGAGCCGCAATCGGCACTCTTGATCGCGTTGGCAGGTCTCACGGCCATTCGCGGCAGGAAGCGCTGAGGTCTTCAAGCCTTCGCTTTGAGCTCCGCGAAGATCAAACGGCCGGCCGAAGTCGTGTGAGCGCCACAGACGACCACATGCACCGTTTGTCCCAGCAGGGCAGCGGCCTGGTTCACGACGATCATCGTGCCGTTGTCGAGGTAGCCGACGGCTTGATGCTTGTCCTTGCCCGGCTTTGTCAAAGCGAGCGTGAGTTCGTCACCGACGCCGATTTCGACCGTGAGCGCGGCCGTGAGCTCGGGAAAGCTCAGCACGGTGATGCCGCGAAGACGGGCGACCTTGGCGAGACCTTCATCACTCGTGAGCAGCCGGGCATTCACCTCGCGAGCGAGCGAGACCAATCGCGCATCGACGGGCAACTCGGCTCCGCCAGCATTCTCATGCACGGAAACACGCGCATCGGGCAGGCCGCGAAGCTTCTCCATCATCTCGAGGCCGCGTTTTCCTTTTTGCGAGGTGATGAGGTCTTCGGACTCGGACTGGCGTTGCAATTCATCGAGCACGAAGCGTGGCACCACGACCGTGCCGCTGAGGAAACCGGTGCCGAGCATGCGCAGCACCCGGCTGTCACCGGCCACGCTGAGATCGAGTACCACCGGCTCGCCTTCGGACCCTTCGCGGCGAAAGCGCACAAAAGGAATCAGGAAGGCAAAATGATCGCGATCACTGCGCAACGCGAAACTGATGCCAAGGAAGGCCAGCGAGCCGTAGATGCACACTTCGACGATGGTGCGCAGCATTTCGGCATTTGGCTGGCTTTGAAAGTAGGCGAGCTGGAAGACGCCGACGCGAGTGACCAGCCAGGCGCAAAACAGCCCGATGGCGAGGCCCACCGTGGCATGAGAGAAGTCACGCAGCGTGAATCGGGCAAAAATGACATCGAGCGCCAGCAGCAGAGCCATGTAGCCAAGCCCTAAAAGCGCTCCGACCCACGCCGGCTCCTCCATGCCGAGGGCGATGGCGATGCCCACAAAGACGGACAGCGCAAAAAACATCGCCCGCACGAGGCGGATGGACCAGGAAGGCTTCATAAGGCTCCGGGCATAACGGGAAACGCGTCAGGCCGCAAAACAAATCTGCCCGGCGAGTCGCTCGAAGCATCAGACGAACTTCGTGACACCAGGACGCGGGATCGGACCCGGGTCAAATTTGTCGCCAAATTGAAGATTGTCCGGCGCGAGGTCCTGCTGCGAGGAAAGCATCGCGGGCACGCTGGGTGCACGTGGTGCCGCGGCATCCTTGCCGCCTTTTTCCTTCTTCGCTTTACGGTCCTCCGGAGCAGCGGCAGGCGCGGCATCGGCGGCCCACTGAATCTTCTGCCCGGTGTAAGCGGCCTCGCGGCCCATGATGGCAATCAGCGTGCTGCTCATCATGCGGTCACCATCATTGATCACCTCGCCTTTGCGGATGGCATTGAAGAGCGCCTCGTGCTCGAGGTCATACATGTTCTTTTCATCGCCACGCCAGCGCCAGCGCTGCTCACCATCAATGTAGGGAGCAGAACCCTTGCCGACCACGAGACGTCCTTTCGTGCCGCTGACGACATCGATGACCTCGTTGTGACAGCCGACGATCTGACGATTGGTGATATGGCAAAGCAGGCCACCTTCCCATTCGTAGGCCGCGTGGAAGTGATCGAAGATGTTTCCGCCTTCATTTGGGATCTGGCGACCGCCTGTGGCGATCACCGAGACCGGCGGCTTGTCCTTCATGGCCCAGCAAATCTTGTCGAGACTATGCACGGCCTGCTCGACAAGCGAGTCACCGCTGAGCCAGGAGAAGTTATACCAGTTCCGCACCTGCCACTCGACATCGCCCATGCCGGCGGGGCGGCCGCTGGCGGGCGGCATGGGCTTCACCGGGCCGGCGTAGTAGGTGGCGAGGATGCTGGTGATATCGCCAATCTGGCCGTCGTGCAGGCGCTTGTAGGCCTCGATGCGGCTGGTGGCATAGCGCCAGCAGAAACCGGCCACGAGATTGAGCTTCTTCTGCTTCGCCTTCTCGACAGCCGCCTGCGCCACGCGATACCCCGCGGCATCCACGGCCATCGGCTTCTCGCAGAAGATATGTTTTCCAGCCTCGACGGCCGCGGTGAGATGCAGCGGACGGAAGCCGGGAGGCGTGGCAAGCAAAACGACATCGACGCCGCAATCGATGAGCTTCTTGTAAGCATCGAGACCGGTGAATTTCTTGTCCGGCTTCACATCGACGCGGTCCGGGAACTGCGTGGAGAGGTTCTTGATGCTGTTTTCGATCTGCGTGTCGAAGGCATCCGCCATGGCGACAAGCTTGGCGTTGTAATCCGCACGCAAAGCCTGTGCGGCGGCACCGGTGCCACGTCCACCGCAGCCGATGAGGCCGATGCGGAGCGTTTCATTCGAGTCCGCCTTTTGCTGCGCCCGCAGCGTGCCTGCGGCGGTTAGGATGGCGGTGGTCTGGAGGAACTGGCGGCGGGGCTGGGAGGCGGTGGTGAGCATGGTCAGATCAAAAAGAAGGTCGGAGGCTGCCTCGGAATGGCAGCGTCATTCGAAGGGCGCATTCAATTCGCCCGGCGGCATGGCATCCTTTCAGTGTGGGATGACTTTCGTGAGATTGACCGCGCTCTCGGAAAGCGGCTGCGTGTCGTCACTGCCCGCGTTTTGCGGATTGAGCACGGCATCGACGAGCAATTGTGTGTCATCGAGGAAGGTGGCCGCGGCGCTGCGCAGAAAATCGACCTCGGCGGCCTGCGTGTGCAGGATGAGCAGGGAGGTCTCGCCCTGAAACAAGGCGAGCGCGAAGACGCCCTCGAAGCCAAACCAGAATGATTTCACCTCGCGATCGCCGCCACTCGAAAAATGGCCGCCCGCATCGAGCAGCATGTGCAGGGCACGCTCGGCACGAAAGTCCTCATAAGGCAGCAGATTGATCAGAATCTGCCGACGCCAGCCGAGCAGCAGGCCATTGACGGAGCCGGCGTGCTTCAGGCGCTCCAAAGACGAACGAAGAGAAGGTGTGATGGTGGCGGCCATGGCGGTGGAATCAGGCTTCGAGGTCGTTGATGCGGTTCAGCAGTTCAAAGAAGGGCCGATTCTCGCCGATCATGGCCCCGGCTCCCGGATCGAGAGCGCTCGTGCCAGCATCGAAGTAGGCAAAATTCAGCGTGAAGTCCTCCTCCTGCAGGGTGCCTGTCCAAGGTGGACCGAGTTCGAGTGCCTCGCCCAGTTTTGCTCCAAAGTGCTTCAGGCCCTGAAAATCGGCCGCGAAGGCATCCACGAGGGTTTGGTCCGCCGTGCTGGAGACGAGGCCTTCGCGCAGGGTGAAGAGTTGCAGGGGCAGCGGGGGCGTTTCCATGGTCAGAGGGCGATTTGAGCGCCCCGCTGTCGTCTCAAAAATCCGCCGCGAAGGCAAGAAAAATCCCCTGCCCTACCCAATTTCGCAGCGAGGTCCACGAGCCCGAGGCCAAACCAACCGCTGAAGAGGCTTTTTCCCAATTTTCTCCTTCGATCCGGTGAGTTTTTGACAGGTTGTTCACAATGGGTTGTGGGCTTCTCACATCTGCCACGCTCCTCTCAGTCGAAGCCGCGCATTTCCAGCCCCAAAGGCCGCCTAAAGCCCCAAGGACCCGCCGTGGAACGCACGGAATCACGACGAGGAACAGCACGCCGGACGTGACGAAGGTGTCACGAACTCCAAGAAATCACCCAACACGGCCCAAACACCTCAAAAATGGCGAGTGAAGCTGGAGGCTTGATTTTACAAGGCTTCCAGCGTTTTCTCGAAGGAGAGGCCCGCCTGTTAAGAACTCCAAACAAACGGCTGAGAATCTGTTCCACAGCCATTTGCGACGTTTCAAGTGCTTCCATGGCCGTTCATCGGCTGGAGCGACCTTCGTTCGCTGCTCTTGCAGAGGGAAAAAGCTTCAATTCTGCGTCTCAACCCCGCCAACTTGTTTCACAGCCAGCGACATAAGCCGAAAAAACTCCGGGCTTGTTCACACGACATCGGCAGCCGGGGCGAAAACAAGGCAAAAGCTTCTTTAGAGGCCCGTATGAGCCTCCATGAAGCCTCTTTCGCTCCTCGCCGCCCTCGTCCTCCACACTCTGGCTGGCGTTTCTTCAGCCACCACGGTCGATGCCTCGAAATTCCCAAACCTCCAGGCCGCTCTGGACGCCGTTCCTGAGGCTGGAGGGCTGGTAAGCATCCCGCCGGGCATTTACGAGATCACCGAGCCGCTGCGGGTGAAAACCGGCGATACCCGCATCGTGGGCTCCGGAGCCGCCACGCACATCCAAAACAAGAACGAGCAGGGTGCCCCCGCTTTCATCCTCCGCCCTGCGAACCTCGACGAGGACAAACAAGCCCGCCTATGGCGCGTCCAGATGGCAGATCTGCGCATCAGCGGGAGCGAAAAGAGCGGCGACGGTATCTTCGCCGAGTGCATTCAGGAGATTTACCTCGAAGGCGTGTCCATCGACCACCATGGCGGCCACGGCATCCAGTTGAAGAGTTGCTTTGAGGACCCTCGCATCGCGGACTGCATCCTGACCTACAACAAAAAGTGCGGGATCGAGATCTTTGACTGCCACGACATCGTGGTGAACGCGAACCACTTCGAGGAAAACCAGGACGCGCTGCACTGCGCGGACTCGTTCAACCTGTGCATGAACGGCAACAACATCGATGACCACCTCGGAAACGGCATCATCGTCGAAAACACCTACGGCTCGGTGGTGAGCGGCAACATGATCGAGGAGTGCAACGGCACCGCCGTGATCCTCGACCGCGATTGCTACGGCATCACGCTGAGCGCCAATGTGATCGCCCACCACCTGGAAGGCGGCATCGACCTCCGCGATGCCTGCGGCTGCACTTTGAGCGCGAACACCTTCACCATCGCCCATCGCTTTTCCGTGCGGGTCGCCGCGGCGTCGGAGCGTAACACCATTTCCGGAAACACCTTCTGCAACACCTACATCGGTGCAGGCCAGGACAAACGCCCTGCCGAGGCGAAAACGCCGATGGGCACGGATGAAGGAACGGGCATCCGCATTGAAAACGGGGTGAATGGCCTGAGCATCAACGGAAACACGTTTTCCGGACTCTCCACGGAGGCGGTGTGGGCCGAGGGCGAGGTCAAAAACCTCCTCGTGAGCAGCAATCTTTGCATAGACTGTGGCCGTAAGATTGCTAAGGACAAACCGTGGCTCCGTCTTCCTGAAGGTGCTTCCGTCCTGACCAAGGACAATCTCCTCCCCTCTCCCTGATTTTTCAAAACGACTGATGCTCGACGTTCAACGCCACCGCGGTAACCCTTGCCTCAAGGAGGTCATTTTCACCCGAAAACTGATGTGGGTGCACATGATCGCCGGAGCCACCGTCATCGCACTGCTGCTGTTTCATGAGCTGTTTCGATGGTTTGGTGCCGCGCTCGGCTGGTATCTGTTCACGCTCGGGGCCATGGTAGGATTCATGAACGAATTTCGTTGGTGCCAGTGGCTGCTGGCGGCCCTTTTTGCCGTGATTGCAGGCACAGGCATCTATTTCACCAACAGCGTCTTTCCTGGTCTCGAGCCTCCCAGGGCACCGCTTGTGCCTCATTCCCTGCTGCCCATCTGGGTGGGAATGACGAACCTGACCTATGGCGTGGGCTGCCTGCTGACGTTGTTTAGCAGCAAGGTCCGCCGGGCTGGCCAAGTCGGCTTTACCTTGTGGTGACCGCTTGAATTAGGCCGCTGCCGGCTTGGCTAGGGCCTGATTGACCGCGTCAAAGAGCAACTCATGCTGCCAAGGCATCAAATGCGTCACAGGATCGCCCTGCACGACGAGGTCTTCCACCGTGGAACGGGAACCGAGCAGCGAAGGCTCGATTTCGAGGCCATTCGCGATGGTATCCCGCTGCCCGCAGAGACGGTCGATCGCGTCGCGCTGGGCATCGCTGAGCCGTCCTTTGGTCTTTTTCGGACGCTGCGGCCACTCGGAAGGGGGCGAAACGGTGACGGCGGCCACGATTTCGTGAAACTGCTGCTTCCACCGCGGGCGCCAGCCATTCGGCGGCATGAGCGAGGTGCTGCCTGCCTCAAATTGCTCGGCATAGGCCACCATCTGCTTGTTTGACATGATCTTGAAGCAAGGCAGATCGCGCTCCTGCGCGATGCCCTCCCGCCAGTCCCACATGCCTTTGAGCAAAGCGAGTCCCTTCGGATGCAGGCGGCCGCAGCCATTCACGCGCCACGGGTCCTCTCGCGGGGCGCTGTCACGAGCCGCGACATCATCCTGCAAAGAACGGCAGCTTTGATGAAACCAGTCTTCCCGGCCCTTTTCACGCAACCCGGCCACCAGACGATCCGCAAGCGGCAGAAGATAACGCACGTCATCGACGGCGTAGGAAAGCATGTTCGGCGGCAGAGGCCTGCGGCTCCAATCGGCTTTCTGCGAGGCTTTGCAGAGGTCGAGGTCGAAATGGTTCTTCACCAGCGCCGCGAGCCCAAACTGTCTCGCGCCAAGCAGCCGGGCAGCAATTTGCGTGTCGCGAATCACCCGTGGACTCCAGCCGTAGGTGCGGCGCAGCAGCGTGAGGTCGTAATCGGCACCATGGAACCACAGCTCGTGCGCATCGAGCAGCGCGAGAAGTTCATCCACGTCCGGCACAGCCAGCGGATCGACCAGCGCATACTTCCCGGCGCAATTCACCTGCAGCAGGCAGAGCTTCTCGTGGTAGTGGTGAAGGCTGTCGGCCTCCGTGTCGAGGCAGCAGCGCTTGTCAGGGCTGGCAGCGAGCCACTGACGCATCTCCGCCAGCCAAGCAGAAAGCTGCTCGGAGGTGTCGATGAACACCCAATCCTTCACGGCGAGCGTTGTCGCGGTTTCAGCACCGCTTTGCTGTTGAGTGCCTGAATCCATGCCGCGCGTCATTTCAAGCCACCGAGAAGGATCTCGGCATTGTTGCTGGTGCGGGCGATGTTGCGAAGCAGCAGCTCCAAGGCGTCCGTGGCGGGCACCTGGGCCAGTTGCCGGCGAATCTGGGCAATGCGGCGAAACTCCTCCGGATGGTAAAGCAGGTCGTCTTTCCGGGTGCCGGACTTCAGCACATGCAGCGCCGGGAAGATGCGGCGCTCGGAAATCTCGCGATCCAGCGTCGCCTCCATGTTGCCGGTGCCTTTGAACTCCTCGAAGATCACATCGTCCATGCGGCTCTCGGTCTCGATGAGCGCCGTGGCGATGATCGTGAGGCTGCCTCCCTCCTCGACATTGCGCGCGGAGCCGAAAAACTTCTTCGGTTTGAGCAGTGCGTTCTTGCCCACACCGCCGGACATCAGCGCGCCCTTGCCGCTTTGCATCATGTTGTAGCCACGAGCCAGGCGGGTGATGCTGTCGAGCAGG
>JBKCXA010000587.1:0-4973 GCA_046316935.1 Prosthecobacter sp. | reverse complement strand
CGTCGCCGCCCTCGGCTTCGTGCCCATGGCCCTCGCCCACGGTGCCGGTGCGGAAGTCCAGCGCCCCCTCGCCACCGTCGTCATCGGCGGGATCATCAGCTCAACCATTCTCACGCTGGTCCTGCTGCCGGTGCTCTATGACTGGATCGAGCGGGCGGTGAAGCGTGATTAGGAAGCCGCTTAGCGCCTGTGGTGCCGGGCGCTACAAATGGCCGGGCACTCGGTGGAGATGCGCTGTCTTGATCTCCCCGAAACTGGAGATCATTACCCTGCGCATCTCCCTGCGCATGACTTCCACCCCAACATCCCCCTCGCCCTCCGCCAGCAAACGAATGCCCTTTTTGAGCTGGCCGCTCATCCGAAACGATCAGACGGCCAGCCGGGTGCCTGTCGAGGACACCAGTTTGATGGGTCACCTGAAGGGCTCCGCCTACTCGATCCGCATGCTGCGCTACTGGTGGGTGGGGCAGGCCATCGCGGAGGAGTCACGGCGGCAGGGCAGGCCGCTGCGCGTGCTCGATGTGGGATGCGAGCGTGGCTGGCTGAAGTATTTCACGCCGCCCGAAGCGGTGGAGAGCTGGGTGGGGCTCGATTGGGATGTGCGCCGCGAGTGTCTCGATCATGCCGGGTATGATGAGGTTCTGCGGGCGAACTTTGACGAGCCGCTGCCCGTCGCCTCCGGCACCTTTGATGTCGTCGTGAACAATCATGTCATGGAGCATCTGCCGCGTCCGGGCAGCACGATGGCCGAGATGAGCCGGGCGCTGCGCATGGGCGGCATTTTTCTCGGTGGCAGTCCTACAATGCCTGCGTGGCTTGCGGGTCTGAGAGAGTGGTGGCTGCGCCGCAAGCTGCGCCTCGGCCGCGTGGCACCGGGAGGGCACATCAATTGTCTCTCGCCGCGCCGCTGGAAGGGGCTGATGCAGGACACCGGTCTGCATCCGGAGTTTGTCACCGGCAGTCATGCGGTGCGGTTCACCGGCAGTTGGCTGGAAAATCAGCGTTGGTGGATCCGCTTGAACCAGTTCTGGGGCGGCCTGTTTCCCTCGCTGGGCTCCGAATGCTATGTTCGAGGCCGTCGGCAACCTGCGTGGGTTTCGCAAACTCAACTCAACAAGGCGGAGGATGCTCACTGGCGTCCGTTTTGGGTCAGCCTTGGCGGCGTGGCGGCTGTGGTGGTCGCGTTGCTTGCCTGGAATGCGTGGCAGGTCTTCAGTCATCAGGACGCGCGTCAGTTGCAGGCCTGGATCGCGGCGCATCAGGAGGGGGGAGACCACTTTATCGTCTCGCACGATGAATCGGAGGCCGCTCTCGGGCACCGCCCGGATGTGCGTGTCACAAAAGGTCTCAGCGAGGCCCTGTTCCTCCTCAAGCAATCGCCGCATGCGCACATGCTTGTGACTGAGAGCGATCTGGAGACGCTCTGCCACTGGGACGCGTCCCACGATCTGGTCATCGACTCACGGCTGCCGAGAATCTTTCAGGATGACCTGATCTTGATTCGGTCAGGAGTCGCCGGCACCTCGCTCCATAATTACTGGTTTTCGGACACCAAATCTGTGAAGGCAGCGCAGCCTGGTGGAACGTAAAGCTTCTTGCTGACGACGAAAAATTCATCCGGTGTCATTCCACGGCTTGAACAGGGTTTTCACTCTGTGACGAGTTTAACTCGACTGCGATGGGGAACACGTCTGCCATTCTCACCACCCGATCAGCCGCGTGATCGCCGCCCGCAGCGCGGTTTCGAGGATCGCGGCCTCGGCGTGGGTGACGGGTATCGTGACCTTCTTCACGTTTTTCGTCGCGCCTTCCTGGCGGGACATGCTCATGAAGAACGGTGCCTTCTGCGGATCGTCCCGGTAGGTCAGCTCAAAGGCGCTATTGGCCTTTTCGGACTGGTGGAAGAGCTTCGCCTGCTCCTGACGGCCTTGCAGCGTCGCCAAAACGGCACCGAGATCGTTCAGACCCCATTTCATGGTGATCTTCGATTCCCAGTCGAACTGCTTCTCACCGCTCTGGGAGGCCGCATCGACAAAAACGGCACCTTTGGTGCGGTTGAACTCAAAACGAATCACGCCGCCATTGCCGCGACCGTTCGGCTTGTAGATGGCGTATTCGGCATTCAGCTTCGTGGCGGCAGATGAGGCGGTTTTCGCAGTCATGGCAGCCGAATCGTAAAACAAAAGGCCGCTGGCCGTAAAGCGCGATTTACCAGATCCGACACACTCTTTGCTGGAATGTCCGGCCAGCGGTCTCGTTTCAGGTCCAACATGAAGCTCCTCGCCGCATTCCTTTCGTCATTCCTCATTCTGGTTTCGTCATTCGCTGCGGAGCAGCGCCCCAACATCATCCTCTTCTACACCGACGATCACGGCCACGCCGATCTCGGCATTCACGGCGTGGTGAAGGACATCAAAACGCCGCACCTTGATGCGCTGGCCCACAGCGGCGTGGTGGCGACGCATGGCTACAGCACCGCGCCGCAGTGCGTGCCCTCGCGCGGCGGCGTGATGACAGGACGCTTCCAGGGCCGCTTTGATCTCGATAACAACGGCTCCGCGCTCGACGGCTTCAACAAGCAGACCACCATCGCCACGCGGCTGCAAAACGCGGGTTACGCCACGGCGCAGTTCGGCAAATGGCACCTCGGTCCCACGGAGGCGATCACGCAGCATGGCTTCAAGCATGTGTTCTCGCAGAACGCGCAGCGTCCGTTTTCCGCCAACATCACGCTCGATGGCCAAGATCGCCCGATGAGCGATCTGCCGCCGACCGAGTATCACCTCGATGGCTGCTCGAAGGCCGCTGCGGCGATCATTGAGCGCTACAAGGACCAGCCCTTCTTCCTCTACGTGGCCTATCGCGGCCCACACACGCCGCTGGATGCGCCGAAGCGCTACATGGACCGCTTTCCCGACGAGATGCCGCAGCGACGCCGCGCCGCGCTGGCCATGCTTTCGGCCATCGACGATGGCGTGGGCCTCATCACGAGCACCTTGAAAAAGCACAACCTCACCGAGAAAACGCTCATCTTCTTCATCGGCGACAACGGCGCTCCGCTCAAAATCCACAAGACCGACTCGCCGCTCCAAGGCGACGCTGGCGGCTGGGACGGCAGCCTGAACACGCCGCTGAATGGCGAAAAAGGCATGCTGGCCGAAGGCGGCATGTCCACGCCCTTTCTCATCGCCTGGCCCGGCACGATTCCAGGCGAGCAGGTTTATGAGCATCCCGTGAGTGCGCTCGATTTCGCGGCGACGGCGGTCAAAGTGGCTGGAGCTTTAGCTCCAGAAGGTGCGGGTAAAGCCGCAGCTACTTTCGATGGCGTCAACCTCCTCCCGCACCTCACCGGCGAAAACAAAGCGCCGCCGCACGACGCCCTCTACTGGCGCTGGATGGCCCAGAGCGCGATTCGCGAAGGAAACTGGAAACTCCTACGCGGCGGAGATCGCGAATACCTCTACGACCTCGCCACCGACCGCGAGGAGAAGCACAACCTCGCCGCGAAGCACCCGGAGATCGCCACGCGACTCCGCGCGAAGCTCAAAACCTGGGCCGACGGCCTCACGCCACCCGGCATGGCTCTTGGCCCGATGGCCGCGACTTGGAACGACTACTTCGATTTCTATCTCGAAGGCAAGCCCGCAGCGAAACCCTCCGCCAAAGCCGAGCCCGACACCGCCAAGACGCGCGGCTGGATGGCCCGTGGCGGCAGCTTGATCGAAAAAGACGGCCTCCTCGTCCTCACGCCCGACAAAGCGGCCAAAGGCTGCTTCATCACGCACAGCCAGCTCAAAGCGCGACCACCCGCCGCGCTACATCTCACCCTCAAAACCACCGCCCAAGGCCCCGCCGCCATCGCTTGGCGTGCCGATGGCGACAAAGACTTCCTCCCCGCCAACCGCGTCCCCTTCGAGCTCCAATCCACCGCCGACTGGCAAACCCACACCCTGCCCATCCCCGCCACCGCCCGCATCATCCACCTCCGAGTCCACCTGCCCGGCGCCGCGGAGATCCGGGAGATTGAGGTGCGGGCGAAAAAGCAGTAATGGACATTAGCCAGCTGATCATGAGCCCTGAAGAATATGTGACTACCTATCCATTGGAGGGATCTGACGCCATTTCATTTAGTTGGAATGGTAGGCACTCGGGCGAATTCGTTGACGGCAATCAGGCTTTTCGGAAGGCTGTTGTCGAATACTGCCTGGCGAATCCAGGCTCAGCACCTCCTTCGCTTTTGCAGCAGCTACTTACTGCGGATGCAGCTTGGTCTCGTGAAGCGTGGTGTGCGCCAAATCACTTCCCGGCTTTGGCTTCACTTGTTCTCTGTCGTTGTGATTCGGCGGTTCTACCCGTTTTTGCGAAGTCTATGAATGCGTCGTTTGATACGTTCGGCGCATGTCACCAAATGGAATTGGACGATGCCACGATTCAAAGACACCTCTTGGAGTTGAAGCGGCTGGTCGCCCGCGAAGATAACCCTGAAACGGTCACTCAGTTAACGGCAGCTCAAGAGTTGCTTCATAATTTGGCTGGTGGAACTGCCAGCCAAGGTTGGGTTAGAGTCGAGCCCGGCACTCCGGCAACAAACGTGAAGGTCATCTATCCACCTTGGCATCGCCGGTTATGGCATGGAATTCGAGCGTGGCTTTCAAACCTCACGAAGCACGCGTTACATTGGTAATAGATCGAGTTTCAGCATTCCCAACCGCTGATTTGACGCTAATCAGACGCTGATACCGATCCTGAGCCATTAGCGTCATATCAGCGTCTCATCAGCGGTATCAAACCGGCTTCGTGAATGTCTGTCATCTCCAAATCCGACACACTCTTTGCCGGAATGTCGGGCTGCGGACGACGTTTCAGGTCGCGATGCTTCGCTTTCTTCTCCTTCTCTTCGCCCTTGGCTCTTCGCTCTCTGCTTTCGCTGCGCAACCGACCGTCATCGTCATTCTCGCCGATGATCTCGGCTG
>JBKCXA010000586.1:0-2330 GCA_046316935.1 Prosthecobacter sp. | reverse complement strand
TGCCAGCGGCGATGTTTTGGCGCTCGCCGGCTCGCGTGATTTCTTCGCCAAGGATGGCGGGCAGATCAATGGCGCCTGGGTGGCTCACTCGCCCGGCTCCGCGTTGAAGCCCTTCACCTACCTGCTCGCGTTTGAGCGTGGAGCCTCGCCCGGCAGCATCGTGGCCGATCTGCCCATCGAGTTCCGCACCGCCACCGGCACCTACAAGCCGGAAAACTACGCCCTGCGCAGTTTCGGCCCGATGACGTATCGCGCCGCGCTGGGTAACTCGCTCAACATCTCCGCCGTCCGCGTTCTCGACAGCATCGGCGGAGCCGAAACCCTCCTCGCGAAGCTTCAAGAACTCGGCCTCAGCACGCTCACCGAGCCCGCCGAGCATTACGGCCTCGGTTTGACCATCGGCAATGCGCCCGTGCGCCTGCTCGAGCTCGCCAATGCCTACGCCACGCTCGCCCGACTCGGCCTGCACAAGCCCTGGCGACTGCAAAACAAACCTTCCGAGGAACAGCGCCTCCTTCCCGAAAAAGAATGCTACCTCATCGCCGACATCCTCAGCGACAACCAAGCGCGTGAAATGGCCTTCGGTGCTCATTCACCCCTTCGCCTGCCCTTCCGCTGCGCCGCCAAAACCGGCACCAGCACCTCTTTTCGCGACAACTGGACGCTCGGCTTCACCGCCGCCTTCACCGTCGGCGTGTGGGTGGGAAATTTCGACAACACACCCATGCAGGACGTCTCCGGCGTCACCGGTGCCGGCCCCATCTTCCGTGATGTGATGCTCCACCTCCACGAGCACCGCGATGCCACCTGGCCCGCGCAGCCCGCCGGCCTCGTCCGCGCCCGCATCGATCCACGCACCGGCCACCGCCTCACCCCGCAAACGCCACCCAGCCGTCTCAGCCGCGACGAACTCTTCATCGAAGGAAAACTGCCACCACCCGCCAGCGAAGCCGATTATGACACCCGTGGCCGCGCCATTTTACCCAGCGAGTATGCCTCGTGGGTTTCCTCGCGTGAAAACTGGCTCGGCGACCTCATCACCATCGCCACCGAAGAGTCCAAACTCCAACTCCGCATCATCAACCCCATCCCCGGCACCGTCATCCGCCTCGATCCCGACATCCCCGGCGGCGGCTCCCGCCTCCTCCTGCAAGCCGAAGGCACCCGCGACCCTCGCTGGACCTCTCCCACCCTCGAAATCCGCGTTGAAGGCAGCCACCCTATCGCCCACCTGAAACCCGGCCGCCACGACATCACCCTCGAAGACACCGCCACCGGCCAAAAGCAGCGAACGTTTGTGATCGTGCATGAGGAGTGACCAGTGAGGCTCCGAATACAGAAGTTGGAGTCTAGGCTTTAGCCGACACGAGCTTTTAACCAACCCTCTTATCGGCTAAAGCCTAGACTCCAACCTCCGTGTCGAAGCTAAGCATCATTCTCGTTGTTCTATCCGGTTGAGCGCCGTTAAAATCACAGCATGAAGCCACTCACAACCCTCGTGTTTCTGCTTTCCCTGCTCTTGGGAAGCTGGATCGTGTATTCTTTACGAGACACCCGGAACGGCTGGTATGAGTTTTGCACGACCCAGGCTTATGGCTGGCCGTTCGCTTGGCGCATCGACAACTGCGAGTGCGATGGCCAGGGTGGACTGACGGAGTCTCCAACTTCATCGCTCATCATGAACCTCGGTGCGATACTTGCATTCGGCTTCACCAACGCATGCCTGGCTGCCCGGCTTTTGAGACAACGACACTCCAAGCAAGATGAACCCTTACCTCATTGATCTCCTGGGCTTGGTGCTTTCATTCATCTGGCTTGTGACCTCGGTCATTCTCATTCGCCGGTGGTATCTGTCCGCGCTGGTGGCCGGATTTGGCTCGTGGGCCGTTCTTGATGTCACCGGCAGACTTCTCGCCCGCCTTGATCCACAGAGGGGATGGCATCCATCGGATTCGATTTGGGCCGCCACAGGCTGGATGGTCTGTATTGCTGCCGCCCTGGTGCTCTTGGCGCTACGCTGGATCGTCGTGCGTCTCATCAAAAGTTGATTGCCCTCCACCCCCACGCAAGTCACCAAGCCGTTGTTTGCCTTCCGGCCGGGACCTGCCATCATGCGCGGCGTGACTGACGTCGTCCGAATCCCCGGCAGGGCCTTCCTGCATTTCATCTCATACATGGGCCAGATTGCTTTTCTGGTGCGCGATCTGATGACCGCGTTTGCCAACCGGGTGTGGCGGCTGAACCTCGTGGCGCACCAGATCGTTTCCATCGGCTACGGCTCGCAGGCCGTCGTGATCGTGACCGGGGCCTTCACCGGAGCGGTTTTCACC
>JBKCXA010000585.1:0-2616 GCA_046316935.1 Prosthecobacter sp. | reverse complement strand
GATTTGATGAAGCGGAAGAGGTCGCTGTCCGTGGTGAAGATCATCTGGGTGTCGGTGGTGATGAGCTTCTTGTAGGCGTCCATCGTTTTGAGGAACTCAAACAGCTCCACGGCCTCTGGCGACTGATTGTAGGCCTTCGCGTAGATCTCGGTGGCCTTGGCATCGGCGGCACCTTCGACCTCCTGCACCTTGCGGTAGGCCTCGGACTCGATCTGGGCGAGATCGCGCTCGCGTTCGCCGAGGATTTCAGCGGCCTGGCCGGCGCCTTCGCTTCGATGCATCTCGGCGATCTTCTGGCGCTCGGTCATCATGCGCTGGAAGATGGAGCTGCTGACGCTGGCATCGTAGTCGATGCGCTTGAAGCGCACATCGAGCAGCTTCACGCCATACTCTTTCACCTTCGGCTCGGCGCTTTTGAAGATTTCCTCCTCGAGCATCACGCGGCCTTTGGTGATCGGCGGCAGGCCTTGAACGGGTGTGTCCTTCGCATGCGTGGAGACGGCAGCGCTCATGGCGAGGGCTTCGGGTGAAACCTGACGGTCCTTGGTGGTGCGGACGGCCTCGATGAAGTCGTGGCGGGCGATCACATTGCGCGTCTCGCTGCCGAGAATGTCATTCAGGCGGCTGAGGGCGCTGCGCTCGTCACGCAGCTTCTTGAAATAGACGAGCACGTTGTCGATCTGCCAGCGGCCGAAGGTGTCCACCATCACGAAGACCTTGTCTTTGGTGGGCATCTTGGTGGAGGGGCCGTCCCATTCCATGACGCGTTTTTCAAAGCGGTTCACGCTTTGGATGACGGGGGTCTTCCAGTGCAGGCCGGCCTCCGTGACGGGCTCGCCCACGGGCATGCCGAACTGGGTGACGATGACCTGTTCTGTCATGTCAACGGTGTAGAAGCCGCTGCCGAGCACGATGGAAAGAGCGATGACAGCGATGAGGATGAGCGTGGCTTTCATGGGATTACTTCGCGCTGGAGTTGAGGTTCATGAGCGGGAGGAACTGCGGTGCCTTCTCGTCGAGGATGACCTTGTTTGGCACGCCGGGCAGGATCTCGGACATGGTTTCGAGGTAGATGCGCTTCTTCGTCACTTCGGGCGCTTTCTTGAATTCGGTGAGCAGGGCCTGGAAGCGGTTCGCATCGCCCTCGGCCTCGTTGATGCGCTTGGTGGCATAGCCTTCGGCGGTGCTGATTTTTTGTTTCGCCTCGCCACGAGCACGCGGCACGGCCTTGAAGTATTCGGCCTTGGCCTGGTTCACCGAAGATTCCTTCTCCTGCTGCGCCTTGTTCACATCGCTGAAGCTGGCCTCGACGCTGCGCGGCGGGTTTACATTGCCGAGCTGGATCTGGTCGATGCGGATGCCGATGTTCAGCACCTTCACAAGCTGCCGCAGGCGTTCGGCGGCTTTGATTTCCATCTCCTGGCGGCCCACGGTGAGCACTTCGTCGACGCTGCGATCACCCACCACCTCGCGCATGGAGGCCTCGGCGAGGTCGCGGAGCGTTTGAAGCGGGTCACGGAAGGTGAAGAGATATTTCTCCGGCTCCTCGATGGTGTATTGCACGACCCACTCGACGAGCGCGGTGTTCAGATCGCCGGTGACCATCGTTTTCTCCTGCTCCATCTCCTCGTAGGTCTCGGCATACTGGTAAGAATTGGTGGCACCTTGCGTGGCGAAGCCGAACTCGAGCTTCTGCTGCCGGGCGACTTCGACAGGCGTGATCATGTCGATACCCCAGGGCAGTTTGAAGTGCAGGCCGGGCTCGGAGGTTTTCAAGTAGGCTCCAAAGCGCTGCACCACGGCCACGGAGTTTGCCGGGACGGAGTAAAAGCTCGAAAAGAGCCCCACCACAACGATGAGGGCGATGAGGATGCCGAGGATCAGTTTCGAGTTGATGCGAATCTTCGGCGCACCGGGAAGGGGAGGGAGAGCAGCCATGAGGCCGGAGGCTAGCAGGGTCCGGCTTTCGGCGCAAAGTGCATAAACTGGCTGAAATCACACGTCAGAGCGCCATCAGCGGCGCAGGAACGAGGAAGGCGTGTTGTTCCAGCAGGCTCCAGGCACCATTCCAGCTCAGGTAAGGCGCGGCATACACCACGAGCACATAAGCGAGTGCCACGGGGAAGATGCCGAAACGGGCCGTCCATCGCCAAAACCAATGCCGCTGTGCTTCGCGGCGTTGCGCACGGCTCATCGCCCAGCCGGTGAGCAAACGGGCGGGGAAGATGAAGATCACAAACAGCAATGCTGGCAGCCAGACGAGCTCGCGCGGCGTGAGCTCGATCTTCAGCAAATAGAGCGGGATGGCCAGCAGCACGGTGATGAACAAGGCCAGCCAGAAGGCCAGAGGAGCCCGCTGGAACATCCGTCGCACCTCGCGAATCTCGAAGATGGCTTTGAAGCGTTCGGTTTGCGCCAGATGCGCCTGAAGAAAGGGCAGATGCATCACCACGAGGAGCAGCAGCCCACCCCCGAGCAGCGAAAGCGCCACCGCGCCGCCGACTGGAGCCCGCGTGGCCGCGAACAAGATGCCCGCAGGCACGATGAGCCATGCCAGCGCCCCGGCGAAGCCTCGCAGGCCGAGCCAGAAGTAGAACGGCAGCCGCAAACCGAGCA
>JBKCXA010000584.1:0-2424 GCA_046316935.1 Prosthecobacter sp. | reverse complement strand
ACTCTCATCCGCGTATTCAAAAGCGATGGGCACCTTCGGCTGATCGCCACTCACGACGTAATACGGAATCCCTCCCGGCTGCCCCTTCCACACCACACCAAAGTCCTCATGCAGCCCCGTCTCCGCGCCGATGGACGCAATGATCGCATCACTCAGCGGATCGACTTCGTCTTTGGAGACATCGCGATTCCACTCGTCATTCGCCGGCATGAGCAAAGCACCGCCGAGATCGGCATTCGGCCCGGTTTTGAGCTGTGGCTGCTGAGCAAGCGCAGCGCTGGCAATGAGAAGGCAAAGGAGGGGCTTCATGGCGGCCTTCTTCAAACGATGCGCATCACCGCCGATCACTCAGCAATCGGCTGAGATACACCCACGGCAGCTTCGGTGTCTCGCGGGTCTCGGTGCCCTGGGTTTCGCGGACCCAGAGGGTGACGGGCTGGCGGTTGTAGTTGCGTTCGTTGATGCCGCAGAGGGTGGCCGTGCTGTTTTCGATGAGGAAGGCGGGCAGGCCCTCGCGCCAGCCAGCGTTGGAGTAGAGGAAGATGCCCGACGCGTCGGTGATGCCGTCGTTCACGGTTTCGATGATGGTGCCGATCTTCTCGGTCTTCATGCCGAGAATCCACAGTTTCCCGCCGTTGTTGCGGCACATGGTGCCCTGATGCTCGATGTTGAGCTGGCGACACCACGCGCTCTGTCCGGGCTTTTGCAGGTTCAATTGACCGCACAAGTCATCTACGAAGAGGTCTCCGCTGCCGTGGCCCTCGACATCGAAGCCGATGACGCTGCTGACGATGAGCGTGCGCTTGGATTCATGGCGGAGCTCGATGACGTGCCCGCCGCTGCGGTTGCTCATGCGCTCGATGATGACGGCGGGAGCCGCGTTCTCGCCATCGACGAGGCGCCACACGGCCTTGCCTTCCGTGTGAAAGCGACCTTCGAGGCCGATGATGCGTTTCAGGGAGCCGCGGAGGATGATTTCGCTGTTGAAGAAGAACTCCTTGCCTGCGGGCAGGTAGATCGTGTCCGCGCCGGAGTCGATGGCACGTTGCAAGGCGGCGCTGGAGTCTTGCTTGCCTTCACCATCGGCTCCGAAGGCTTCGAGGTTCGCCCATTTGCCCTCCCACGGCACCTCGGGCGTTTCTTTGACGGGCAGGTGCGTGACCTTGCCAGCCTCCGCGAAGGTCTTTTCGCCCTCAAAGCGGAAGGGCGATACCACATTGGCATGCGAGGTGTCCTCGGCAATGCGGCCCGGTTCCTTCGCGTCGCCCTTGTCGCGGCCTTTGTCGGCATGATCGATGGAAACGGCATGTCCGCTGATCTCGATATCGCGCACATACATCTGGCGCTGATTGAGAATGCCGGGTTCATCACTGCCTCTGCCGATGATTTTCGAGTCCACAAGCGTCACGGTGCCCATGGAGTCTTTTTCGTTGTAGAGGGTCGTCACAGCGTTCTCGCTGGTGAGGCTGCGCACGAAGATCATCTGATGATAGTTGTGCCAGCCGAGTTTGCGCTGACCGCGCAGCGTGACGTGCTCGAAGGTGTTCGAGTTCACCGGCCACTTCGTCACGATGCCGGTCTCAAAGCCCTCCACGGTGAGGTTTCGCACCAGCAGCGGCCCGATCTCATCCGTGAAGCCCATGTCGAGGCCGATGAGGCCGCTATCCTTTGCCGCGCGGAGGGTCACGTGGCGGATGCAGCCCTGGTTGCTCGCGTTGAACTGCATGCCGATGGCCTGCGGATTGCCCGCGCCGATCTCGAGGGTCAAATCCCGCACCGCATTGCGAAACCGCTGCGCGGGCTTCACTCCGGTCCACAGCATCGCCTTCGGTTTTTCGGCAAAACCCGGCGTGTTGGCCGGAAGCGTGATTTTCGTCAGCGCCATGCCAGCGCCCTGCAAAATGGTGCGCTTCTCGCCATTCCCGCCCTCGCCCTTCGGCCAGCGCAAGGTGTCGGTGACGATGAAAGTGCCTGCAGGCAGATACACAATGCGGTTCCCATTCGGAAACGCATCGAGCGCCTTCTGAATCGCGGCGGTGTCATCGCCTTCATCGTTGGCTTTGGCACCAAACTCGGTCACATCAAGCACGCCGCCGTCTTTGGGGAAGGTGATCGGTGTTTGAGCCGCAGCGGCGGAGGTCAGCAGAAGAAGGCAAAGGGCTGCTCTCATGGATTTATTGGCAACAGAATAGCGGCAACAGAATGCCTCATTGAGTCTGAGCAGAATCACTCTGTTGTCATCATTCTGTTGCCAACCATCCCGGTCTCTCAATTCACGGTTTGCTGACGCTGCTGCCGCCACGCGGATGCTTTTGGAAAAACTCCCACATCAGATCATTCGCGGAGATGTCGAGCGTCGAGGGGCCGAGCATTTTCACGATGGGTTCCTTGCCGGGCCAGGTGTGGCCGCCGCCTTCGATTTCG
>JBKCXA010000583.1:0-3283 GCA_046316935.1 Prosthecobacter sp. | reverse complement strand
GGATGGAGGCTCCTTTGAAACGTGGGTCGTCGAGTGGATGGCCCTTGGGCTGGCCGTCTTTGTCAAAGCGTACATCGTAAAAGGCAAACTCACCGAGCCCGTCGAACGTGACGCACTTCATGAAGCGTGCAGGGATGATGCGGTCGGTGTCGATGTCCGTGCCAGGCACGTGAACGCCGCGACCGGAGACTGAGGTGATTTTTGCGAGGGCCATGGGAGCGCGGAGGCTAGCAGCGAACAACGCGAGCGCAAGAGGTGCAAAGCCTCAATCCGAAGGACTCCCGGCGCTGGCTTTGAGGCAAAATGCCAGATTGATGTTTCCAAGGTCTTCCGGCATCATCCGGTCCATGGCTCAATACACTGTTCAACCCGGAGATAACCCCTCAAAAATCGCCAAGGCTTTCGGCATGACGATGGCACAGTTTCAAAAGCTCAATCCAGGCCTCATCGAGTATGGCACGGGCAACTGGAAGGTGCTATTCCCCGGCCAGATCGTGAACGTGAACGGGGTCGTCACCGGTCAGCCACCGGAAACCGTGGCGAGCGCACCGACGAGTTTTGCCGCGCCGCCTCCGTGGATGCAGATCGCCATCATGGAGCAGGGCGTACAGGAATGGTCACAGGGGGATAATCCGCGCATCATCGAGTATCTGAAGAGCTGCGGCCTGCCGCAAAACTTGCTGCACGATGAGACCGCTTGGTGCGCGGCCTTTGTGAACTGGTGCATCCTGCGCTCCGGCTACAAGCCACAGGGCAGCGCCAAGGTTTCCGACTGGTGGGGCTGGGGCCGCCCGGTCGCGGCGACCTATGGTGCCATCGTCATCACACAGTCGCTCACGGTCGATCAGGCCAGCAGCGGGCACATCGGCTTTCTCCATGCGGTGGATGCGAACAACGTCTGGCTGCTCAGCGGCAATTCCAAAAACCAGGTGCGCATCGCGGCCTACCCCAAGAACAAGCTGATCCACAACGCCCCTTACCGCTGGCCTTTTTGAGCCGGATCAGGCTTGTGAATCAGCCGCCGGCTCCGGCGCGGGAGGCGGCAGGTTATCGATGAGCTGCACGAGCGGCACGGCGCGCTCGGTGGTGTGATCGAGGCGGAAGTGCAGCGGCGGGCTGTTCCGCAGTTTGACGCGTTTGTAGAGGTCGCGCTGGATGGATCCGCGTGCCCGGTTGAGACGTTCGACAATGGCTTCCTGCTGATGCGGCTTGCCAATGACGCCAACATAGACCGTGGCGTGCTTCAAATCAGGCGTGACGACCACTTCGTGCACCGTGAGCAGCCCGTCCTCCGGACGATAGTCCTTCTCGACGACGAGCGAGAGCTCGCGGCGCATGAGTTCACAGACTTTGTCGAGGCGGAGGGACATGGGCGAGGTGCAGGGGCAGAGGGCTGAAGGCGCTCTGTTAGAGGGTTTGGGCGATTTTTTCGAGTTCGTAGCACTCGATGACGTCGCCTTCTTCGTAGTCGGAGAACCCGGAGAGCTTGATGCCGCACTCGAGGCCGTTGCGGACTTCGGAGACCTCGTCCTGGAAGCGGCGCAGGGTCTCGAAGCCACCGTCATAGACGGCCTGGCCATCACGCAGCACGCGGGCGCGTTGCTTGCGGTGCATGAGACCATCTGTGACGACGGAACCGCCTACGTAGCCTTTGTTGACCTTGAAGACCTGCTTCACGCGGGCGTGGCCGATGACCTTCTCGCGGGTGATCGGGTCGAGCAGGCCCTGCATGGCCTCTTTGACCTGGTCGATGAGCTCATAAATGATGGAGTAGAGCTTGATCTGCACGCCTTCACGCTTGGCGACGGCGAGGGCCTTGTTCTCGACCTTGACGTTGAAGCCGAGGATGAGGGCATCGGAGGCGGAGCAGAGGAGCACATCGCTCTCGTTGATGGAGCCGGCCTCGGAGTGGAGGATCTCGAGGTTGATCTTGTCGCTCTTGATGTCCTTGAGGCACTTCGCGATGGCCTCGACGGAGCCTTGCACGTCGGCCTTGAGCACGACTTTGAGGGATTTTTTGTTTCCTTCCTCGATGGAGGCAAAGAGGTGCTCGAGCGTGGTGCGGCGGGGGACGGTGAGCTTCTTCTGGCGCAGCTCTTCGAGGCGCTCCTCGCTGAGCTTTTTCACGGAGCGTTCGCTATCCATGAAGACGACCTCATCGCCCACGTTCGGCATGTCGGAGAAGCCGATGACTTCGCAAGGCATGCCGGGAAGCACTTCCTTGATGTTCTGGCCGCGGTCGTTCACGAGGGCCTTCACCTTGCCCCAATAAGGGCCGCAGATGAAGGGCTGACCGACTTTGAGCGTGCCCTGGCCGACGATGACGGTGGCCACGGGGCCTTTGCCGGCGACCATCGAGGATTCGATGACGGTGGCGCGGGCGGGGGCCTTCGGATCGGCCTTCAATTCGAGCACCTCGGCCTGCAGGGCCATGGTTTCGAGCAAATTATCGAGGCCGAGGCCGCTGCGGGCGCTGACCTCCATGCACTCGATCTCACCACCCCAGTCCACCGGAGCGAGTCCGATCTCCTGGAGCTGGCCTTTGACCCGCATGACATCCGCGGTGGGCAGATCGCATTTGTTGATGGCGACCATGAGCTGCACGCCGGCGGCCTTCGCATGGGCGAGGGCCTCCTTCGTCTGCGGCATGATGCCGTCGTCCGCGGCGATGATGAGCACGACGATGTCGGTGACATTGGCACCGCGGGCACGCATGGCCGAGAAAGCGGCGTGACCGGGGGTGTCGATGAAGGTGATGGGCTTGCCGTCGTGGAAGATGCAGTAGGCACCGATGTGCTGCGTGATGCCGCCGGCCTCGCCTGCGGCCACCTGCGTTTTGCGCAGGGCATCGAGAAGGGAGGTTTTACCGTGGTCAACGTGGCCCATGAAGGTGATGATGGGCGCACGGAGCTCGCGGGTGTCTTTTTCCTCGGGAGTGGGCTCTGGCAGGCGCTCCGGCTCGACGATGACCTCTTCAACTGTGTGGACGCCGCCGCCTTTTTCGCGCTTTTCGCGTTCCAGCTTGAAACCGTGCTTCTCGCAGACCTTTTCGGCCACTTCGAGGTCGATGGCCTTGTCCGCACTGGCGAAGACTTTGAAGGCGATGAGGTCGGAGATGATCTTGAAGGGCTTCAGGCCCATCTTTTCCGCCAGGTCCTTCACAATGATCGGCGGCTTGAGCTGGATGATCTTCTCGCCGTTCTCACCGAGTTCAAATTCGGGCACAGGAGCCTCGGCAGCGGGCGGCGGAGGAGGCGCGGCGACGACGGGCTTCGGCTTCGCC
>JBKCXA010000582.1:0-2759 GCA_046316935.1 Prosthecobacter sp. | reverse complement strand
GTCACCGCGTCCGGCTGCATCTCGATGGCCTTGGCCACGCAGACCTTCCAGTTTGCCTCCGTCTCGTTCATCATCCCGGCGATCAGGTCGATGTTGATGTGCTCAAAACCGAGGCTGCGGGCGAAGTTGTAGGCCTTGCCGATCTCACCACTGCGATGAGCACGGCCATTCGTCTCCAGGATGTGATCGTCGAAATTCTCGACGCCCAGGCTGAGACGCGTCACGCCGACTTCGCGGATGCCGGTGAGCTTGGTTTCATTCAGCGTGCCCGGCTCCGCCTCAAAGGCCACCTCCTCCGCCTCGTCCCACGGCACCAGCGCCTTCATGCGATCCGTCAGATCCTTCAGTTGAGGCACCGAAAGGTAGCTCGGCGTGCCGCCGCCAAAGTACACGAAATGCGCCTTCCGGCCCTTCAAGTAGGGCTGCGAGGCCAGACGCTCCATCTCGCGCATCCCGGCGTCGATGTAGGCCTTGATCTCCCCGGCGTTTTTATCGGTGTACACCTTGAAGTAGCAGAAGTGGCAGCGCTTTCGGCAGAACGGGATGTGGAAATAGACGCCGAGAGGAATGTTTGCCGGGGCGGGGCGCTGGAGCACCTCCTCGACGACGTGCACCTGGTCCGGTTTCCAGAAGGAAAACGGCGGGTAGTTGGAAACGAAGTAGTTCCCGGCCTCGGTCTTTTCGACCTTCTTTTCCGTGGCGGGGCTTTCGAGGGTGGTTTGCATGGGGGTAAGGATGAAACGAAACAACGGGCGTCAATCTGAATGCCAAACTCGGGGGCAGGGAAGGGGAGGTCAAGCTCACCCTCCACGTCCCCGATACTCTCCGGGTGCCACGCCGACCCAACGGCGGAAGACGCGGGAAAAAATCGCCGCGTTCGCGTAGCCGACGCGGGCGGCCACGACCTCGAGCTTGTCGTTTTCCTGCTCCAGGAGCCGCCGGGCCAGTTCCATGCGCAGGCAGGTGAGGTGCTGCATCGGGCTGCGGCCGAGCTCCCGCATGCACAGGCGGCGCAGATGCTCCGGGCTGCAATGACTGCGATGTGCCAGCTCGGCGAGCGTCCAGTCCCGCTGCAAATCCTGCTCCACGTCGGCCCAGAGCTTGGCCACCCGCGGTTCCTTGCTCCGCCAGGGCTGGGCGATGCGGCGGATCGTGCCATGGAGCAGTTCCAGCCAGTGGTGCAGCATGCGCGGCTCCTTTTCGCCCTCCCACTCCGCCCTCAGACCGGCGATGATCCTCGCGATCTCCTCCGCCTGCGCCCCTGGCATCACCGGTGAGGCCGCGCCGACCACCGGCGTCACAAAACTCGGCTCGTCATACCGCACCCAGGCGAAGCACCATCTCTCGCGGCCCTTTGCCTCAAACGCATTCAGCACCCTCGGCGGTGCCAGGCAAACCATGCCCGGCTTGACCCGCTGCCAGCGGCCATCCAGCAAGATCGCCCCTTCGCCGCTCACGCAGGCCAGCACAAAACTCCCCTCCGGGCTCATCCGCACCCGGCGATACGGCGGCAGCGCCTCATCCATGCCCAGCCGGGCGATCCGGTGCGTGCCCATCTCCGCGCACTCCCGCGCCTCCACCACCCAGCGCCGGGTCTTTGGCCCGTCAGTGGTCGTTTCGGTCAATGCATGCGGCTCAGTTGCCATAAGTGGGCATTTTGGCGCTCTGCCCCCCGGTTTGCACCCTCTTTTCCGGCCTCGGGCTTGGGGTGAGAGGCCATCGTCCAAAACTCCCTTGCTTTAGAATCATTCCAATTCTAAAGCCAAAACCGTCATGCCACCCTCCGTCACCTCCCCTCGTGCCCCTTCGAAGCCCACCGGCCTCGAATGCCGCATGGCCGTCCTCGGGGCCGATGTGCGCCTCACGCCCCACCGTCGCGAGGTCTTCGACGTCCTCGCCGCCTCCACGGATCACCCCACGGCCTACGACATCCTCGATCGCGTGAAGGCCCGCTCCCCCGGCATCTCCCTGGCCACGGTCTATAACTGCCTCGACCACCTCACCTCCGCCGGGCTCATCAAGCAGGTCCACCTGGAGCGGGGCCAGTCCCGCTACTGCGCGAATCTCCACGAGCACGTCCATTTCCACTGCGAGACCTGCGGCAAAGTCATTGACGCCCACCCGGCCACCGACTTCGACCCCGCCAAGTTCTGGAACCTCCCCAAAGGAACCCGCGTCACCCGCACCGATCTCGCCATCCACGGCACCTGCGATGCCTGCGCGGCCAAATCATAAGTCATAAATTTTCCTCTTCGTCCCATCATGTCACTACAAATAAAAGACCTCCACGCTCAGATCCCCGGCCGCGAAATCCTCAAAGGCCTGAACCTCACCATCAACCCCGGTGAAGTCCACGCCATCATGGGTCCGAATGGCAGCGGCAAAAGCACGCTGAGCAAGGTCCTCTGCGGCCACGAAGACTACGAAGTCACCAGCGGCGAGGTCCTCCTCGATGGCGAAAACATCCTCGATCTGGCTGTCGATGCCCGCAGCCGCGCCGGTCTCTTCCTCGCCTTCCAATACCCGCACGAAATCCCCGGCGTCAGCAACGCGAACTTCCTCCGCGCCGCTCTCAAAGCCCGCCTGCCGAAGGGCGAGGACATCGACGCCGTGAAGTTTTACAAGCAGCTCTACGCCCGCATGGACCAGCTTGAGATGGACCGCAGCTTCACCAGCCGCAGCGTCAATGAAGGCTTCTCCGGCGGCGAAAAGAAGCGCAACGAGATCCTTCAGCTCATGATGCTGGAGCACAAATAAGA
>JBKCXA010000581.1:0-15848 GCA_046316935.1 Prosthecobacter sp. | reverse complement strand
CGCATCGCTTGGGCGACGAGGGCGATCAAACCGGCGACGATCAGCAGCGTGACAAGGCGGCGCAGCAGGCCGCGACCACGCGGCGGGCGTTTGGCCTCCCACGGCGGTTTGCCGTTGGGATCGGGGCGGGCTTGGGGCGCTTCGGACATTTCGGGGGTGCTGCATCATGCGCGAGGTGGATGAATGCGCAGGCGTTTTTTTCGCCTCGTGGAGGGCTTTTGAGTGTGAAAAGGCAGCGCTGTCCGTTTTGGGCATGACTGCCATGAAGACACTTCTCACCACTCTCGCCTTGCTGGGCGGCTCGCTGAACGTTCTGGCCGAAAACTGGCCCATGTGGCGCGGGGCGAACGGCGACGGAACCTGCGCCGAATCGAATCTGCCCACCCGCTGGAGCCAGACTGAGAACGTGAAATGGAAGGTGGCGCTGCCTGAAAGAGGCAACTCCACGCCGGTGGTGTGGGGCGACAAGGTTTTCGTCACGCAGGCCATTGAGAAGGAAGGGAAGCGCCTGCTGCTGTGCTTTGACAAAAAGACCGGCAAGCCGCTCTGGGATGCCGGCACGATCTATCGCGAAAAGGAGCTCACGCATGCCACGAACCCTTACTGCGCCGCCTCGCCCGCCACCGATGGCGAGCGGGTGATCGTGTTTCATGCCTCCGCGGGTGTGTTTTGCTATGATCTGAATGGCAAGGAGCTGTGGAAGCGCACGGATCTCGGCAAGCAGCACCACATCTGGGGGAATGGCACCTCGCCGGTGCTCGCAGGCGATCAGGTGTATCTGAACTTCGGCCCTGGGCCGCAGACGACGCTCTACTGCTTTGACAAGAAAACGGGCAAGACCCTGTGGCAACATGACGAGCCGGGGGGCGACTCCGGGGAGTCAGGCAACAAAAACTGGCTGGGCTCGTGGGCTGACCCGCTGCTGCGCCGCGTGGGTGATCATGACGAGCTCATCATGAGCTATCCGGGCCGTGTTTGCGCCTTCGAACCGCTCAGCGGCAGCGAACGCTGGACCTGCGCGGGCTTGAACAAGCTGGTCTATAACTCGCCCCTCTTCATCGACGGCACGGTGATCGCCTTCGGTGGCTACAATGGCATGGGCGTGGCAGTGAAGGCCGGAGGCAGCGGCGATGTCACGAGCACACACCGTGTGTGGCATCTGCCCAAGGTCAGCCAGCGCATCGGCAGCGGCGTGGTGCATGAGGGGCATCACTACATCCTCAGCGATGGCGGCATTGCCGAGTGTCGCGATTTGAAGACGGGCGAAATGGTCTTCCAGGAGCGCTTGAAGGGCCAAAACTGGTCTTCGCTCGTCCTCAGCGCCGATGGGCTTTGCTACGCGGCCAACCAGATCGGTGATTGCTTCGTCTTCAAAGCCGCGCCGAAGTTCGAGCTCGTCTCGACCAACCCGCTCGGGGAAAAAATCATCGGCTCCATCGCCGTGAGCGACGGGCATCTTTTCATCCGCGGGCACCAGCATCTCTGGTGCATCGGGAAGTGATCTGTGCTTGATGTGCGCATGAGCGTTCCAGACGAGCATCTATCCTCCCGCCGGATTCTGAAATCGCGTGACCAGGCCTGGGCGAGGTCGCTGGCGGGTCTTTGCGTGCGGCTCGGTCTGCCGCCGAATGTCATTTCGATCGTCAGCATGTTTTTTGCCGCCGGGGCGTGGTGGATTTTCATGCATGCGGGCGATCAAACGGGGCCGTGGATCATGGCCGCATGGCTCGGAGCCATCGCCTGTGTGCAGATGCGGCTCGTGTGCAATCTGCTCGATGGCATGGTGGCAGTGGAGGGCGGCAAAGGATCGCCTGCCGGAGTGATTTACAATGATGCGCCGGACCGCGTGGCGGATGTGCTCATCCTCGTGGGGGCTGGATACAGCGGAGCAGGGGAGCCTGGCGTGGTGAAGCTCTTTGACATGCTCCCGCTGGGCTGGTGCGCCGCCAGCGTGGCGCTGGGCACGGCCTATGTGCGCACGCTGGGAGCTGCGCTGATTGGTACGCATGACTTTCGCGGTCCGATGGCGAAGCAGCATCGCATGGCGGTTTTGACGGTCGGGGCTCTGATCGAGATGGGCCAGCATCTGGCGCAAATGGAACGCTGGGGCATCAAGCTGGCGCTGACGGTCATCTTTGCCGGTGGCCTGCTGACCTGCTGGCGGCGGCTGGTGGTCTTGAATGCGACTTTGATGAAAAAAGACTGCAATAAAAACGCCGCGGATGCATCTTAGCAGAGCGCGACCGCGCAAACTCCATCCCATGAAAAAGATCGTCACCCTACTCCTCGCCGCCCTGACCGCCTCCGCTCTCGCCAGCGATTTCCCAAAGGGCAGCCCGGCCTTCAAAACCAGCGCCACCGAGGCCATCGCCGCCGGCAAGGCCGAAGGCAAGCCCGTCATCCTCGTCTTCTCCGCCTCTTGGTGCCCTCCCTGCCAGATGATGAAGAAGGACGTGTATCCCAGCAAGCAGGTGAAAGGCTATCACGACCAGTTTATCTGGGCCTACCTCGATGTGGATGAGGATGCCAACAGCAAGACCGCCACCAAGGCCGGTGTGGATGGCATCCCGCACATCCAGATCCTCAGCCCCGAGGGCAAGGAAGTGGCCAAGCAGGTGGGCAGCTCCGCGCCGGAAGACTTTGCCAAGAAGCTCAAAGGCGTGCTCGCCAAGACAAAGAAGTCCTAAACGGCATCGTTTGAAGCATCGACTTCATCGCCAGGAGGTCAGGGTGTCCCACCTTGACCTCCTTTCTTTTTCGCTGACCCTCCGCACCGCTCTCCACCGACCATGAAACGCCGTTCCTTCCTCGCCGCCGCCGCTTCCGCTTTTGCTGCCAGCCGTCTCGATGCACAAACCATCGCCAAAGCCGCCGCGGACCCCGCCTACAAGATCAAGAACCATGGCATCAAACACACGCTCATGGGCTGGTGCTGGAAGCCGATGGACATGCTGGAACTGGCGAAACATGCGAAAGAGATCGGTCTCGTGGGCATCGAGGGCATCGATTCGAAGCTGTATCCCGACGTGAAAAAGCTCGGCCTGGAGATTTCCCTCGTCGGCAGTCATGGCTTTGCCAAAGGCCCCTGCAATCCGGCCTTCCACGATGAGGTCGTCACCAAGCTCACCGAGTCCATCAACCTCGCTGCCGATGTGGGCTGCAAGAAGGTCATCACCTTCACGGGCATGAAATTCGATGGCATGGATCGTGACAAGGCCATCGACGCCTGCCTCAGCACCTGGAAGGAAGTGCTGCCACTGGCCGAGAAAAAGGGCGTGACGCTCGTTCTGGAGCATCTGAACTCCCGTGACAGCTCCCACCCCATGAAGGGCCATCCCGTCTACTTCGGCGATGATGTCGATTTTTGTGTCGATTTGATCAAAAACATCGGCAGCCCGCACTTCAAGCTACTCTTCGACATCTACCATGTGAGCATCATGAATGGCGACATCATCCGCCGCCTTCGCCAGCATGCCGAATACATCGGCCACCTGCACACCGCGGGCAATCCGGGCCGCTGCGAGCTCGACGAGCACCAGGAGATCAACTACCCCGCTGTGATGCAGGCGGTGCAGGAGATCGGCTACCACGACTTTGTGGCTCATGAGTTCATCCCCACCTGGGATGATCCCATCCTCGCCCTGCGCCACGCGGCGATGGTCTGCGATGTGTGAGGTTTAAAATGCTGCCTTATCGGCCACGCGTCTTCATCGAGAGGATGCTCGCCCCATGGGTGACGAGTCCGCTGCCGCCGGTGATGATGCGCCGGACTGGCTCGCCCGTCTGCGGATCGGTCTTTAGCGCCGGATCACTCATCTTTTGCTGCACCTCGAAACGGCGCGGGGTTTCATCCGGACGGGAGGGAATGGTTTCGTAAACGTAGGTGGCCATGGTTGATGGGGAAAGGTGCGGCAATCGTGATGCGGGAACGTGTCGATTCAACCGCGAAGCTCGATGCCTGCTCTGGATGGATGGCTTTGCACGCCAGTCGTTTTTGGTGGAGGATCGAGGATGCGTCTCGCTCTCATCCGCCGTCAATTCTCCGCCACTGGAGGCGCGGAGCTGTATCTGCAGCGCCTGCTGGCGGCGCTGGCAGGCGCGGGGCATGAGGTGCACCTGTTTGCCGAGAGCTGGAAAGGGCAGGCGGGGGGCGTGCAGTTCCATGCCGTCGAATCAGGCGGCGGGCGGGCGGATCGGGCTTGGCGATTTGCTGAAGCCGTAAGAGGCATGCTGGAGGCGGAGCGCTTCGACAGCGTCTTCAGCCTGGAGAGGACCTTGAAGCAGCATGTCTATCGGGCGGGCGATGGCCTGCATCGCGTGTGGTTGGAGCGTCGCAGGCAGTTTGCGCCCTGGTGGAAGCGTCCTCTCATTGGTCGCGGTGCTTTTCATCGTCGCCTGATGGCGTTGGAGGCTCAAACTTTCGCCCCGGCGAACACGCAACGCGTCATCGTGAACTCGGAGATGGTGCGCGGCGAGATCGCCAGGCACTTTCCGGCTTTCCCGCCGGATCGAATCCATCTCGTGCGCAATGGCGTGGAGGTGGCCCGCTTTCAAAATGCCGATCGGAAGGCCGCCCGGGCACGCTTTGGCCTTGGTGAGCAGGATTTCGTGCTCGTCTTTGTCGGCTCTGGTTGGGAGAGAAAAGGCCTGCCCTGGCTGCTGCGCTACATGGAAGGGCAGCAGCATGATCCCGCGCTGAAATTGCTCGTCACGACGCGGGATCGCATCCGCGGTCACGTGCCGGCCAATGTCATCCTCACCGGTCCTTTAGACGATGTGGAGACTGTGTATGCCGCGGGTGATCTGCTCACCTTCCTGCCGATTTATGAACCCTGCTCCAATGTGGTGAGCGAGGCACTCGCCTCCGGCATCCCGGCCATCACGACGGCCATGAATGGTGCCGCCGAATGGATCGCTCCCGGTGTGAACGGCCATGTGCTCGATGACCCGCGGGACATGGTCTCACTGGGCATGTTCATCAATCACTGGCGCATGCATCGCCAGCATTCCGTGCCCACGCAGGAGCCGCTCGATCTCGAAACGAACGTGCGAAACACCCTGCGCATCCTCGAACTCGCCTCCACCGCGTCATGACCTCGCCCGAACTCGCCGCCGCGGCCTCGCGCCTCTGCCTGGCGTGCGGGATGTGCTGTGACGGCACGATGTTTCAAATCGTGCGCATGCAGCCGGAGGACGAGCCGGAAGTTTTGACCGCCCTTGGATTGCGAATGCGGCATCGCGGCGAGGAATCGTGGATGGAGCAGCCCTGCGCGGCACTGAAGCGGCTGTGCTGCACGGTGTATGATCAGCGCCCGGTGCGCTGCCGGAAATTTCACTGCCAGCAGCTCACCCGGCTGGATGCGCTTGAGATCAATGAGGGCGATGCTTTGGCCATGATCGCTGACACGCGAAGACTCGTCGGCGAGGTGAAGCGTCTGCTCGCTGCCTGCGGCTACCGCGAGGATGGAGCGCCTTTGCAGGAGCAGTTTGATCGTGTCACCTCGACGCCTGTCGATGCCACGCTGGAGCCGGAACTGGCCGAGGCACGCTCCCAGCTCGAGCAGGCCATGCGGGAACTGCGGCTGAGACTTGCCCGGGAATTCCTCCCCCCGCCGGGAACGCGATGAAGAATTGTTTGCCAGCCGCCGGGGCATGGCGACAAGCTACGCCGACATGAATCCGCGCATCCTGCTTGTCCTCATTTCCTGCATCCTCAGCGTGCTGACCGGTCTCGTCCTCTCCCGGGGCGGGGCAGGGGGGGCTGCGGCACGCACCCGGCCGCTCATCGGCCTGTCGATGGACACCTTGAAAGAGGAGCGCTGGCAGAAGGATCGCGATCTGTTTGTGGCTGAGGCCGGGAAGCTCGGTGCGGATGTCGAGGTGCTCTCGGCCAACAGCAGCGACACCCGCCAGCTCGCCGATGTCGAGGCCCTCATCACGCGGAAGGTCGATGCGCTCGTCATCATCCCGAAGGATGCCGCCGCCATGTCGAAGGCGGTCAATTTGGCCCATCAAGCCAGCATCCCCGTGCTTGCCTATGACCGCCTCATTACCGGCTGCGACCTCGATCTCTACATCACCTTTGACAACGTCAAGGTGGGCGAGCTCCAGGCGCAGTTCCTCGCCGACCGCCTGCCTGCCGCGGGCAAAATGCGCCTCCTGCGCATCTACGGGGCGAAAACGGACAACAACGCCAAGCTCTTCAAGCAAGGCCAGGACAACATTCTGCAGCCCCTCATCGCCGCCGGCAAGGTCGAGGTCCTCCACGAGGACTGGGCCGACGATTGGAAGCCAGAAAACGCCAAAAAAATCATCAACGCCGCCATCACCAAGCTCGGGCCCAACTTCGACGCCATCCTCGCCAGTAATGACGGCACCGCCGGAGGGGCTATCCAGGCCCTCACCGAGGAAGGCATCGCTGGAAAGGTCCTCGTCACCGGCCAGGATGCCGATCTCGCCGCCTGCCAGCGCCTCGTCCAGGGCACGCAGACCATGACGGTTTACAAGCCGCTGCACCTCCTCTCCAAGCAGGCCGCCGAACTCGCCGTGCGCCTAGCGAAACGCCAGCCTGTCATTGCCCGCGATGTCTCGCCGAATGGGCACACCGAGGTTCCCTCCGTCTTCCTGCCCATCCATGCCGTGACCAAGGACAACCTGCGGGAAACCGTCATCCGCGATGGCCTGCGCAGCGAAAAGGATGTGTTCGGGCAATGAGCCGGTGCCAAAGAGCGCACAACACGCAAAGAACGCGTTTCGAGAAAAGTCACCCCAGTTCCCCTTGGGCCGTGTTCCTCAATATTTGCCCATCTTGGCCCGGAGCAGGTGTTTGCCGAGAATCCACGCTTTCTGCACCTTCGGCAGGCTGACACGCTCGGTGAAGACCGGATAGCGGCGGCTCTTGAGCTTCTCCAGAATGGTCGAGTAAATCTCCGACATGATCTCGGAGGCCACCATGTGCTTCCGATCCTCCGGCGGCAGCGCCTTCTGGGCAGCGCTGTAGTAGCCGCGGGCACGGCGATACTCGAAATCGAGCAGTCGATTGAGCCGCTCGCTCGGAATGCCAGAAAGCAGATTGCTCTCGGTGACGCCGAATTTGTCGAGGTCCTCCTGCGGCAGGTAGATTCTGCCCGTCTCGCGGGCGTCCTGGCCGACATCGCGGATGATGTTCGTGAGCTGGAGGGCGTAGCCGAGGTTGATGGCGTAATCACGCGTCTCCTCCTTTTCATGGCCGAAGATCTCGATGCTCACGAGGCCGACGACGCTGGCGACCTTGTAGCAGTAGCCGAGCAGTTCCTCGAAGGTCTGATAGCGGATCTTCGTGATGTCCGAGGCCACGCCCTCGATGATCTCCGCCATCCAGGCGCGGGGAAAACCATACTTCTTCGGCAGGTCGAGCGCTTCATCGAGGATGGAATGGCCGGGCGGCGTGCCGTCGAGCACGCATTTCTTCCAGTGGGAAAGCTCGCGCTCCTTGTCCACCTCGTTCACCGCCGGATCGTCGGCGATGTCATCGACCACGCGGCAGAAGGCGTAGAAGGTGATCATGTCCCGTTTGCGTTCCTTTGGCAGGCAGCCGAGCGCGAAAGCGAGATTGGATTTCGCCTTCTGAGCGATCTGGGCGGAGGAAAGCTGGCTGCTGTTCATCAAAGAAGGTGGGAGCGTGGCTCAGCGTGCCGGATCGGCGGGGGAAGGACGTGGAAAACCGAGGCGAAGCATGACGAAGATAGCGGCTAGACATAGCCAGCCTCGCAGCATGGCAAGCACCAATGCGGTGACCACGCGCATGACCTCACGCAGCCAGGCCTGCGAACCCGAAAACGTGCCGCTCACGAGGTCTGCCGCATAGCGGACGAGCGCCATCGCTGCCACCCCGGTGAGCAGGTAGCCGATGAGGGCTGGAATCGAGCGCAGCAGCACCTTCTGCGCCATCGCACCCGCCGCCCAGAAGCGTGCCTGGCCACCCGCCAGCGCCACACTCAGGGGCAGCGCCGCAAACAGCAGCCAGAATTCCGGCAGCACCCACGCGGCGAGTTGCGAGCGCCCCTGCCAAAAGCTCCACCACACCATCCAGATGAGATTGAAGGCACCGAGCAGCACCACGCTCTGCCAGCGGGCAAAGGTGTTTTCCAGCGCGGTCACCGCATCGCGATCCGCCTCGGTGTCCGCCGGTCTCTCCCAGGCCACCACGAGTCTCGCCAGCCATACCTGCGTGCCCGCCGCGGTCAGCGCCTCAAAGACTACGCGCCCCGCCAGCTTCACCGATTCGAGCCACTCGGGCAGCGGGCTCCGCCAGGCGGCCGCCTCCACCGCCAGCCAAACCAGCCCCGTCACGCTCAGGCCTACCAGCACCAGCTTTTGCTCCGGCGCAGGCACCCGCTCGCCATAGCGATACGGCCAGCGCCACACACGGATGGTCAGCACCACCAGGCCCAGCGGCAGCAGCAGCGCCAGCGGCCACGGCCGCAGTAGCGTGTGAAAAAGCCCCGTTACCTCCGTGAAGGCCCGCCCCAGCAGCGACGGCCAGAGGGCGCTCCAGTCCTCCAGCTCCGCCACGGTGAACACCGGCTTCTCATCCGCCAGCAGGAGCAATCCGGCCGCCAGCAGCACCAGTGGCTGCCGCAGCCGCAAAAAATCCCATGCGTCCGAAAACTCGCGCCGCAGCGGGTGCCAGCGCAGATGAAGCACCAGCCCCACCGTCAGGCCGAGCAGGGCGAGAAACGTCGTGGAAAGCATCCGCCATCGGAGCGCAGCTTCATGGGACGCTCAAATGCAGAAATCATTTCCGCCGGGTCAGCAACATCCGCGCAGGTTTCCCGCTTGAAGCGGCCCTTTCGCGTCGTTTAGAACAGGCCAACCTCATGACCCTCGCAGCTCTTCCTGATCCTAGCGCCACGGGCGACATCTACGTCGCCTTTCTCAGCATCGTTTTCGAGGGGGCGCCCTACATCCTGCTCGGCACGCTGCTTTCGGGAATGATCGATGCCTTTCTGCCCGCCCGGTTGCTGGAGCGGGTGCTGCCGAAGAGCCGGGTGATCTCCACCTTCCTCGCTGGCTTCCTCGGCCTGGTGTTTCCGGTGTGCGAGTGCGCCATCGTGCCGGTGATCCGCCGTCTCGTGCAAAAGGGCCTGCCGGTGTCCTGCGCCGTCACCTACATGCTTTCGGCCCCGATTGTGAACCCCATCGTGGCGGTGAGCACGCTGACAGCCTTCAAAGAGTTCCAAAACTGGTCCTGGGACACGCCGGGGAATGCCACCATGACGATTGCCCGCCTCTCGCTCGGCTACGTGGTGGCGGTGATCGCTGGTTTGATCTTCATCCGCCTCAAACCCTCGCAGATCCTGCGAGAGAAGATCGCCGAGCAAATCGAGTCGGCGAATGCCGCCGCGGCTGATACGGGTCACGCGGCCCCGAAAGCTTCTTTCAATGGCAAGCTGGTGCATGGCATGCGCACGGCGATGCGGGACTTTTTGGACACCGGCATGTACTTCGCCATCGGCGTGATCATCACTTCGGTCTTCAACACCCGCGTCGATCAGGCCATCCTCGACACCATCGCGAAGAGTGACGTGCTCGCGCTGCCCTGCATCATGGGCCTGGCGATGGTTTTGAGCCTCTGCTCGACCTCCGATGCCTTCATCGCCGCGCCGATGGCCTCCTTCAGCATGGCGGCGAAGCTCGCCTTCCTCGTCTTCGGCCCCATGATGGACATCAAGCTGCTCTTCATGTACTCCGGCGTCTTCAAGCGGAAGGTCGTCCTCGGTTTCCTCATCGGCCTCTTCGTGCTCATCGGCGCTCTCGCCGTGCCGTGGATCAATCTCATTCAAGGCCTCGCTCGCTGACGAGTCGCCGATTTTCAATTTTCAGTTTTCAGTTCTCAATTTTCAATCCCTGCCTCGCCATGTCCGGCACCCGCACCCTCATCCACCTGCTCAGCGTCGCCACCCTCCTGCTCTGGGGCGGGGTGATGCTCTTCTTCCACGTCACCGGGCGCATCACGGCCTACCTGCCGCCGGATGGCATCTTCCGGTCCATGGTGCTCGCCGCGGCCATCGGCCTGGGCGTGCTGGCCTTGTTCAATCTGCTCACCATGAATGCCGAGGACATCGGCTGTGAAGGTCATGATCACTCACACGACGATCATGACCACGGCCACGGCGGCAGTTGCGGGCATGATCATGGGCACGCGCACAAGCACGACCATGCGCACAAGGAAGGCTGCTGCGGCCACGAGCATGATCATCACCACGACCACGATCACTCAACATGTGGTCACGATCATGCCCACGAGCACAAGCATGAGCACGGCTGCTGCGGTCACGATCACTCGCACGACCATGGCGAGCACGGGCACGCTCATGGCATCCTGGAAGAGAGCGGTTGGGGCGGTCGTCTCGTGGCCCTCTTCATTCTCATCGTGCCGCTGACTTTGGCGGCCATGCTCACGCCGGATCGTTACAGCCCGAACGCGGTGATGAACAAGGGGCTCTACAATCCGAACTACGCGGACACCTCCCGCGCCGAGCAGTTCTCGCTCAAGAACAAGACCGCGACTCCCTCCACGCCCAAGCGACCCGAGCCCAAGGTGACCCCGATGGACCTCCCGCCGGCCACCGTGGCAGCCGCGCCCTCCACCGACAGCAAAGCTCCTCCGATCCCCGGCGCACCCCCGCCTCCCACCAAGCCCGGCGAACCGCCGAATGCCGCCAACGCCCCGAAGCCGCCGCAGGAGGCCAAGAGCTATGGCACCTTCTCTCTCGAAGACCTCAAGCAACAGGTGCCACAGAACAAGGAAGGCCACTTCCTCCTCGAAGTGCCCGAGATCTACTACACCGGCGGCGACCTCGAAGTGCAGAAGGTCCTCACCGGCCAGATGGTCGAAACCACCGCCCAGGTGCTGCCCGAGAAGGTGAACAACGCCGACGGCCATCGCATGCGCATCTTCCGCATGCTCGTGCAATGCTGCGCGGCGGATGCCCGGCCTTTCTCCGTGCCGATCGACTTCGGCAAGAAGGCACCCGACTTCAAGGACATGACCTGGGTGAAGGTCACCGGCAAGGTCAGCTACAAAAAGGAAGGCGATCAAACCGTCCCGCTCATCGAGGTCACCAAGGTCGAGGAGACCACCGCGCCGGATAACGCGATGATTTACTGATCACCGGCGGGGCAGGGGATGGATGCCTCAGCCCCGGCGCGGATGATTCGCCAGCACGGCCAGCTTCTCGCCCGCCGCGTGCAGCGTGTCCTCCTTCTTCGCGAAGTGGAAGCGGATGAAGCGATGCTCCGGCTCGCGGAAAAAGCTGCTGCCCGGCACGCCGGCCACGCCGATCTCGCGCACGAACCACTCCGCCGCCTCGGTGTCGGTGGCAAAGCCGAGCGAGGAGATGTCGAGCAGCACATAATAGGCCCCTTGCGGCTCCGTGAAAGGCAGGCCGGTGCGGCGCAGATGGCCGAGGAAGGTCTCGCGCTTCGCGGAGTAGGTGGCCTGCAGGCCGGCGTAGTAGCTGGCGGGAAGTTCGAGGCCGGCGATGGCCGCTTCTTGCAATGGTGCGGCGGCGCCCACGGTGAGGAAGTCATGCACCTTCCGTGCCTGCGCGATGATGTGCGGCGCGGCCTGCACATAGCCGAGACGCCAGCCGGTGATCGAGTAGGTCTTCGACAGCGAATTGCACACGATCACGCGATCCGCCGCGCCGGGCAGCGAGTTCATGTAAACATGCTGGTGCGGCGCATAAACGATGTGCTCGTAAGGCTCGTCCGTGATGACGAAGGCGTCGTGCTTCTCGGCGAGGTCGAGGATGGTTTGAAGCTCGGCACGGGTGAAGACCTTGCCGGTGGGATTGGAAGGATTGCAGACGATGACTGCCTTCGCGCCCTGCTCAAAGGCGCGGGCCAGCTCCTCCGGGTCAAAACCGAATTGCGGCGGCCGCAGCGGCACGTAGATGGGCTGCGCCCCGCTGAGGATGGCATCCGCGCCGTAGTTCTCGTAAAAGGGCGAGAAGATGATCACCTTGTCCCCCGGATTGCAGCAGGTCATCATGGCGCACATCATGGCCTCCGTGCTGCCGCAGGTGACGACGAGGTTCTGATCCGGATCCACCGGCACGCTGGAGAAGCGGGTGATCTTCGCCGCCAGCGCCTGGCGGAAGCGCGGTGCGCCCCAGGTCACCGCATACTGGTGAAACGGCCCCCGCGTGGCCCGCTCCAGCGCTGCCAGGATTTCTTCTGGAGGATCAAAGTCGGGAAAACCCTGCGAGAGATTGATCGCTCCATGCTGGTTCGAAAGTCGCGTCATGGCGCGGATGACCGATTCCGTGAAATGAGAAAGGCGTGAGGCGGTGGCGGGCATGGCTGGAGGGCCATTTCATGGCTCGCGACGGCCTGGACGCAACCCTTCCAAGGCCTGAGATTGACTTCCCTGGCAAAATCATCTCTATGCCGCCCCCTTCCATGACCCTCCAATTCACCAAAATGAACGGTGCCGGCAATGACTTCGTCATGCTGGACAATCGCGACCTCAAGCTGGCCCTCACCAAGGAACAGATCGAGAAGCTGTGTGACCGCCATCGCGGCATCGGGGCCGACGGCCTGCTCTGCGTCGAGCCCGCCACCGAGGGCGGTGACTTCAAGATGCGCTACTACAACGCCGACGGCGGCGAGGCGGAGATGTGCGGCAATGGCGCCCGCTGCTTTGGCCGTTTCGTGAACCACCTGCATGGCGACACGCTCACGAAGATCCGCTTTGAAACCCTGGCCGGCATGATCAGCGCCGAGTTCGAGGCCGGTCAGGTGCGCATCAACATGAGTGCTCCGCACAGTCTGAAGCTGGCGCAGAAGCTGCCAGTGGCCGGCACCGATCTCACCGTCCACAGCGTGAACACTGGCGTGCCGCACGCGGTCGTTTTCGTCGAGGATCTCCAGAACGTGCCCGTCCGCGAGTGGGGCGCAGGTCTGCGCTACCACGAGGCCTTCAAACCGAAGGGCACGAACGCGAACTTCGCCAAGGTGCTGGCCCCCGGCAGCATCGCCATCCGCACCTACGAGCGCGGTGTTGAGGACGAAACCCTCGCCTGTGGCACCGGCATGGTCGCCTGCGCCCTCATCCACCACGAACTCACCGGCTCCCCCAGCCCCGTCAGCGTCCTCGTGAAGGGCGGTGACACGCTCAAAGTCGGCTTTGAGGAGCCGAAGAAGAGCGAATACACGAATGTGACGCTGTTTGGTCCCGCGGACTTTGTGTTTACGGGGAGCGTCTCGATTTGAGGGCTTCCAGGACTGAAAATTGGAAACTGAGAACTGAAAACTGAAAATTGGTATGAATGCCACGAAGTCATCGCTGGAGCTGGCGGAAGCCATGGAAGAGCGGTTTTTGGATTTCGCGGCCCGAATTTGCTCGTTGGTGGAGGCACTGCCGGACACCAAAACCGGCAGGCACATCGCCGGGCAGATGATCCGATGTGGCACTTCGCCCGCACCTAATTACGCAGAAGCATGCGCCGCCGAGAGCCGGAATGACTTCACTCACAAGCTGGGCATCGTCCTGAAGGAACTGCGAGAAACCCGCATCTGGCTGAAATTGACCGCCAAAACAGCTTCCATGAAGAAATCGCGGCTGAACCCTCTTATCGACGAATGCAGCGAACTCATGAACATCATCGGAGCCTCTATCGTTACCGCGAAAGCAAACGCTCCGGCGAAGCGCACGGCTCGCTGACACAATTTCCAATTTTCAGTTTCCAATTCTCAGTTTTCAGTCCCAAAGACTTCCCCTCCGCCCCTAGTTCTCATGTTCGCAGGAACCCACACCGCCATTGTCACCCCTTTTAAGAACGGCCAAGTCGATGAAGCCGCGCTCAAACGTCTCGTTGATTTCCAGTTCGACAACGGCGTGACCGGCATCGTGCCCTGCGGCACGACGGGCGAGTCTCCCACCCTCGATCACGACGAGCATTCCCGCGTGGTGAAGCTCAGCGTGGAGTTCGCCAAGGGCCGCGGCGGCGTCATGGCGGGCACGGGCTCGAATTCTACTCGCGAGGCCATCGAACTGACCCAGGAAGCCGAGGCCGCGGGTGCGACCGCTTCCCTCCAAGTGGCGCCTTACTACAACAAGCCGACGCCCGAAGGTCTGTATCAGCACTTTAAGGCCATCGCCGACAACACGAAGCTGCCGATCATGCTTTACAGCATCCCGGGCCGCTGCGGCATCGAGATCGGTCTCGATGTGCTCGTGCGCCTCGCCGAGAGCTGCCCGAACATCCGCGCCATCAAGGAAGCCGGGGGCAATCCGGAACGTGTGAGCCAGATGAAGCAGCTCCTGCCCGGCGACTTTGAAATCCTCTCCGGTGATGACGGCCTCACGCTGCCCTTCATGTCCGTGGGCGGATGCGGCATCGTCAGCGTGGCCTCGAACCTCATCCCGAAGCAGATCAGCGATCTGGTGAAGCTCGCCCTCAAAGGCGATTACGCCTCCGCCTACACGATCCACGCGAAGTATTACCCCCTCTTCGCCGCCTTCCTGAAGCTCGCCACCAATCCCATCCCGATCAAAACGGCGATGGCGTTGGCCGGTCACTGCTCAGATGAGCTTCGCCTACCACTCGTGGGCATGGAAAAGGCCAAGGTGGATGAGCTGACGGCCACGCTGAAGAAGCTGGGCATCATCGCTTGAGGTGAGGGAAGCCCAATTTGTGAGTCTTTGAGCCTCAATGAGGCGTGGTGGAGTCGTTTCATTGACGTGAGAAATGCAGGCAGCTAGCATCACGCTGCTGTTCTTCATTCCAACCACGATCCCACCATGAAACTCGAAACTCTTTGCCTCCACGGCGGTCAAGTCCCCGATCCCACCACCGGCTCCCGCGCCGTCCCGATCTACCGCACGGCCAGCTACGTCTTCAAAAACACCGAGCATGCCGCGAATCTCTTCGCGCTCAAGGAGTTGGGGAACATCTACACCCGCCTCATGAACCCGACGACCGACGTGCTCGAAAAGCGCGTCGCGTTGCTGGAAGGGGCTCATGAGATGGCCGGTCTCGGCCTCGCCAGCGGCACCAGCGCGGTGTTTTACTCGATCATCAACCTCGCCCAGGCCGGCGATAACATCGTCTCCGCCCGCAATCTCTACGGCGGCACCTACACGCAGTTCAACGACATCCTCCCCGCGCTCGGCATCACGGTGAAATTCGTCGATAGCAACGACCCGGAGAACTTCCGCAGGGCCAGCGCCGGCAAGACGCGTGCGCTCTTCTGCGAAACGGTATCGAATCCCGCCCTCGAAATCGCCGACCTCGACGCCATCTCCAAAGTGGCGCATGACAACGGTCTGCCGCTCATCGTCGATAGCACCTTCAGCACGCCTTACCTCACGAAGCCGCTCGAACATGGCGCGGACATCGTGGTGCATTCGCTGACCAAGTGGTTCGGCGGCCACGGCGCGGGCATCGGCGGCATCGTGATCGACAGCGGCAAATTCAACTGGGCTGCTGGCAAGCACCCGCTCTTCACCACGCCGGACAACAGCTACCACGGCCTGCGCTGGGGCATCGACCTGCCCGCGCCGCTGCTGCCGCTCGCCTACATTCTCCGCATGCGCACCGTGCCGCTGCGCAACCTCGGTGCCTGCATCGCCCCGGACAATTCGTGGTTCCTGCTCCAGGGCATCGAGACCCTGCCGCTGCGCATGGAAAAGCATTGCGAAAACGCACTCGCGGTCGCGAAACATCTCCAAAAGCATCCCGGTGTGAGCTGGGTGCGCTTCCCTGGCCTGGAAGGCGATCCGCAGTTCAAAGCGAACCAAAAATACCTCCGTGGCAAAGGCGGCAGCATGGTCGTCTTCGGCATCAAGGGCGGCAAGG
>JBKCXA010000580.1:0-6797 GCA_046316935.1 Prosthecobacter sp. | reverse complement strand
GTGTTGCTGGAGATGCATCGCTATGCCGATGCGGGCTGCCTTTCGATGCGCACCGGCATCCCCGTGCAGGTGCTCGGCCAGATTCGCCAATGCTATGAGACCGAAGGGCTTCAGCAGGTTTTGGCGGCTGGAGTCCCCGTGGAGCTGCCCGGGCATACGCGACGATTGGTGCTGGACGAAAGTGAACGGCTTTTTTGCCGCCATATCGTCGATGAGCAGCGCGGCTCGGCGGGTAGGCAGCGGCGTGCGCGAGCCCTCTTGCTGCCCGATCAGGCATTTGATCAGAGCCGACCCTGAGGACGCTGAGGCGGCAGGCAGGATTGAATTTTCGCCGGTTCGGATTCCAGTGAGGGGCGCGCGCTCCTTACCAAAGCAGTAGATTCTGCCATCTGAAGGCAAAGCAGATGCTTTGAGAACCGTAGAAAGCGAATGCCTCCGCTCGATTCGATTTCCCGTCGTGACCTCCTCGCCCGCCTTGGAGGCGGTTTGGGTTCGTTGGGGCTTGTGTCGAGCCTCGAAGCCGCTGGCGGTCAGCCGCGCACGAATTTCGTCCCGAAGGCCAAGCGCATCATTCACCTCTTCATGAATGGTGGCCCTTTCGGCCCCGATTACTTCGATCCGAAGCCCTCTTTGACCAAATATGCCGGCCAAAAGCCCGATGGAGCCGATTTGCGCACCGAGCGGCCCACCGGCGGCTTGTTGGCCGCGCCGTATGCCTATTCGAAGCACGGCCAGAGCGGTCTGGAGATCAGTGAGCTGCTGCCAAACCTCGCCCGGCATGCCGATGACCTCTGCGTGCTCCGCTCCTGCCACACGGACAATCCCAATCACGGCCCCGCGCTGCTGCTCATGAACAATGGCACCATGACCGAGCGAGTGCCCAGCATGGGCTCCTGGCTCAGCTACGGCCTTGGCAATGAAAACGCCAACCTGCCCTCCTTCGTCGTGCTTTGTCCTGGCAAGCCCGTGCGCTTCTCCATCCTGTGGAGCAGCGCCTTCCTTCCCGCGCAGCATCAGGGCGTTTACATCAATCACTCGAATCTCGACCCCAAGCAGATGATCCCTTGGCTGACCAACAGCCGTCTGGCATCCAGCGACCAACGCCGCCAGCTCAATCTCATGCAGACGCTCAATGCCGAGCACCTCGCCGCTCGTGGCGGAGCCGATGTCATGCTCAACGGACGCATCCAGGCGATGGAGACTGCCTTTCGCATGCAGTCCGCCGCCACCGATGCCTTTGACGTGAACCTCGAGCCTCCAAAAGTCCGCGAGATGTATGGCGCGAGCCATTTCTCCAACGGCTGCCTCATGGCTCGGCGGCTCGTCGAGCGTGGCGTGCGCTTCGTGCAGGTCTATTACGGCAACGGCCAGCCCTGGGACACGCATTCCAACCACGAAACCTCCACGCGAAAACTCGCCGCCGACATTGACCGGCCCATCGCCGCTCTCATCGCCGATCTCAAGCAGCGTGGCATGCTCGACGACACCCTCATCGTCTGGGGGGGCGAGTTCGGCCGCACTCCCGTGAGCGAAAACGGCAACGGTCGCGACCACAATCCGCATGGCTTCTGCATGTTCTTCGCTGGTGGAGGAGCCCGCGGCGGCACCGCCTATGGTCAGAGCGATGAGTTCGGCTTCAAAGCCGCCGTGGATAAAATGCACGTCCACGACATCCACACCACCATCCTCCATCTGCTCGGCATTGATCACGAGCGCCTCACCTACCGTTACGCCGGCCGCGACTACCGACTGACGGACGTGCATGGCCGTGTCCCGCGTGCCATTGTGGGGTGAATGGTCCGGTTTTTCGGCTTCCTGCGCCATTTTCCACCATGGCTTGGGTGTTGGGCTGACGATGAACTTACATGTTGACGCGAAGGGGCCGGGAAAGCATTACTGACGGTCATGCGTTGCTGGTCCAAGCATGGACTTCTGCATCTCTCACTCCCGAACTTTTTTGTCCCTCGTCATGCTGAAATCGCTCCTCCGCCGTTCCTTCGCCGCCATCGGGTGTCTGCTAGTGGCCTCTGTCTCCCCTGTTTTTGTAAGCCCTGTGGCAGCCCAAGACATCGGCATCCGCCAAAATCCGACGAATGCCCCCATCGTGCGTGATGTGCAGGTCGTCTTCAAAGGCGCTGCCACCATGGATGCAAATCGCGTGAAGAGCCAGATGGCCACCCGCGTGGGCCAGCCCTTCCTCGATGAGACTGTGGAGCGTGACATCCGCACCCTTTATGGAACCGGGGCCGTCGAAAACCTCGACATCCAGGCGCAGAACGTCTCCGGCGGCGTGCGTGTGATGGTGGTCATCACCGGACGTGGTGCCATCGGTGACATTCATTTCATGGGCAACACGGTTTTCGATGCCGACAAGCTTCGTGGAGAGATCAAGGTGAAGGTCGGAGACTCGGTGGACGAGATCAAGCTCGCCGCCGCCCAGACCGACATCCGCGAAATGTATGAGAAAAAGGGCTACGCAGATGTTTCCGTAACCTACGAGAGCACTCCTTCCACCCGCGAAGGCTTCACCTCGGTGATTTTCAAAATCGACGAAGGTGCCCGCGGATTGATCCATGACATCCGCTTCGAAGGACTCACCTGCGTGAAGGGCCGCACCGTGAAGGCCAAGCTCAAATCCAAGGAGAAGACCTTCTGGCGCATCTGGGGCAAGGCTGGAAAGCTCAACAACCAGGAACTCCAGGAAGATGTGCGCACTGTGGAGCAGGCCATGCAGGATCGCGGGCATGTGTATGCCAAGGTCGTTGAGGTCCGCCGCGAGCCTGTCAGCACCAATGCTGTGGACATCATTTTTGTCTGCGTCGAAGGAGACAAGTTCGATGTTGATTCCGTGCAGGTGCAGGGAAATACCGTTTTCACCACCGAAGAGCTCATGCCCGGCATCAGTGTGGAGCCAAACTTCCCATACTCCGGCAGTGACGTCCGTGCGGATGAGAAGATGATCCAGGAATACTATGGCTCCCGCGGCTATGCGGACGCCCGCGTGGACACCACCATTCTCAATGCCGGCCCTGGCCGCGTGAAGGTGATCTACGGTGTCACGGAAGGCACCAAGTTCTATGTCAATCGCATCAACATTGCGGGCAATAACGCCACCGAGGACAAGGTGATCCGCCGTGAAATCACGGTCTCCCCTGGTGAGGAGCTGAATACAGTCAAACTCAACACCAGCCGCACCCGCCTTGAGCAGCTCAACTACTTCAGCTCCGTGGACGTGCGCACCAATCCGACCTCGATGCCGGATCGCAAGGACATTGACATCAACGTCGCCGAGCAGTCCACCGGCACGGTGAACTTCGGCGCGGGCTTCAGCTCGATTGACAGCCTCTCGGCCTTTGTCGGGGTGACCCAAACCAATTTCGACATCCGTGACTGGAGTGACTTCCGTGGTGCCGGCCAGCGTTTCAATGCCAACGCCCGCGTGGGTCTCCTCCGCCGCGATTTCAGCGTCACCTGGACTGAGCCTTGGTTCCGCGATCAGCCTCTCGCCCTCACCGTCGATCTCTTCTACCGGAACATGTTCTTCATCTCTGACCGGTTTGACCAGACCAACGTGGGAGCCTCCGTCGGTCTGCGCAAGCGCATCGACGAGCACTCCTACTGGGAAGGCACCTATACGCTACAGCAGGTTTCTATCGACAATCTTGACACCCTGGCCAGTGCGCAGATCCGGGCTGAGGCGGGCGATTTCATCCAGAGCAAGGTAGATGGCCGCTGGGTGCATGACACCCGTGACAGCATCTACATCACACGCGCCGGGCACAAGGTGGAGGTCGGCGGCCTGATCTCCGGTCTTGGTGGTGATGCCCAGATCTATGGCATCAACGCGGCAGGACAAAAGTATTTCAATCTGCCGGGTGATACGATCATCTCCTTGGAAGGTGCCTTCTCCTCCGTGGAAAACTGGGGCAGTGCTAATGTGCCGATCTACGAACGCCTCTTCCTCGGTGGCGCGAACAACCTGCGCGGCTTCAACTTCCGCCAAGCGGGTCCAAAGGATGCCATCGGCGAGCCTCTGGGTGGCAAAACCTCCATTTATGGCACTGCGGAGGTCAGCTTCCCCGTCATCGAGAAGTTCCGCATCGCCGCTTTCTATGATGTGGGTTCGGTGAGCACCAGCGCCTTTGATGTGGGTGGGGATGTTTACTCTGACTACGGCATCGGCGTCCGCCTGTTCCTGCCGATGGGGCCGATTCGCATCGACTACGCCATTCCGCAGCAGGGGGACCAGTTCACCGGGGACTCCGGACGGTTCCAGTTCAACATGGGCTACAAGTTCTAAAAGAAGCTACAGGCTGTCACGAACGTTTTACTTGCCTTCACGGCCCGTCTCTCCCACATCGCCGCTCCATTTTCCTCCCTCATGAATCGTCGCACGCTCGCCGCCATCGCCCTTGCCGTTTCCACGGCTTTTTCCTCCGCCGCTGATCTCAAGCTAGCGGTCATCGACATGAAGAAGGCCTTCGAGGACTTCCACAAGACCCAGGAGGCTGCCGAGACCTACAAGGGCAACTACAATAAGGCTGCCGGTGAGATGCGCGAGCGTCAGGATGCCTATAAGAAGCTGACGAGTGACATGCAGCAGCTCGACAAGAAGGCGCGTGACACCATCCTCACGCCCGATCAGCGCCAGAAGGCCATCGCCGAGCTCAACGAGAAGATGAAAGAGGCCCGTGCGCTTGAAGCGGAGATGCAGGAGTTCGCCGAGCGCCGCATCGGCCAGCTCAAGCAGGAGGACATGAAAATCCGCCAGACGCTGTATGAGGAAATCAGCACCGTCGTCCGCGATCACGCTCTGAAAAGCGGCTACGACATGGTCTTCGACAAGACCGGCGTGTCCCTCTCCACCGTGCCGATCGTCATCTTCGTGAAGGAAACCGCCGCCACGGACATCACCAGCCAGGTGATCGTCGAGTTGAACAAGAATGCCCCCGCTCCGGGTGCTGCGGCAGCCAAGCCTGCCGAGGCAGCCGCGCCGGCTGCTGGTGATCCGAAGAAATAACCCTCCGCCCGGCCAACGGGCGTCGTTTCCGAGGCACGCCTGCATATCCTGCGGCGTGCCTCGCGCATTCTAGGCCTTCCGTTTTCTCCCAACCACCTTCCATGAGCACCACTCTTCAGCATCTCAGCGAGCTTGTCGGCGGACAAATCGTCCGTGGCGAGTCCTCGCTGACGATCTCAGGCCTGAACTCGATCGCGGATGCAGTTAGCGGCGAAATCACCTTCCTTGGAAATCCCCGCTACCTGCCGGCGCTCAAGACCACCCAGGCCTCCGCGGCTCTCATCTCCACGGACTTCAATGCCTTGAGCGAAGTCCCGGAGTCGCTCGCGCTCATCCGCGTGGAAAACCCCACGCTGGCCTTTTCGAGTGTGATCCGGCATTTCGGCCCCCCGCCAAGGGAGTCTGGCAATGGAGTGGATGCCACGGCATCAGTTTCTCCACGGGCTGTTTTTGATCCTCAAAAGGTCAGCATTGGTCCTTGTGCTGTCATCGAGGACGATGTGCGCATCGGCGATGGCACCATCATCCATGCCGGTGCCTTTGTCGGGCATGGTGCACAGATCGGTGAGGACTGCGTGCTGCATTCGAATGCCACGGTCCGCGAGCGTTGCGTGCTGGGAAACCGTGTCATTCTTCATTGCGGCTGCGTGATCGGCGCGGATGGCTTCGGCTACGAGCTCTCCAAGGGCCGCCACCACAAAATCGAGCAGGTGGGCATCGTGCAGCTCGATGACGATGTCGAAATCGGAGCCTGCACCACCATCGACCGTGCCCGCTTTGGCCGCACGTGGATCGGCGAGGGCACGAAGATCGACAACCTCGTGCAGATCGGCCACAACTGTGTCACCGGAAAGCATTGCATCATCGTCTCGCAGACGGGCATCTCCGGTAGCACACGACTTGGCGATTACGTCACGATGGGCGGCCAGGTGGGCGTCGCGGGGCATCTCGAGATCGCCAGTCAGGTCATGCTGCTGGCCAAATCAGGTGTCACGAAGAGCCTCACCGAGCCGGGAGCCTACACCGGCTTCCCCGCCAAGCCGCTGCTCGAAGGCCGCCGCATGCTCGCTCTGCCCGCCAAAATCCCCGACCTCATCGAACGCGTCCGCGAGCTCGAAAAGAAGATCGCCGACCTCGAAGCCAAAACGACCTCATAACCCCCAAAAATGCCCACCAACTTCTCCCGTCGCCACATCGGTCCCTCGCCTGCGGAAACGCAGGCCATGCTGCAAACGCTCGGATGCGCCTCGCTGGATGAGCTGATCGGAAAAGTGGTGCCGGAGAGCATCCGCAGCCGTGAGGCATTGAGCCTGCCAGCGCCGCTGAGCGAAGAACAGGCCCTCGCCCGGCTGAAGCAGGTCATGGGCCGCAACAAGGTCGTGCGCAGCTTCATCGGCCTCGGCTTTCACGACACCTTCACGCCGCCGGTCATTCAGCGGAACATCTTTGAGAACCCAGGCTGGTACACAGCCTACACGCCGTATCAGGCGGAGATCGCGCAGGGCCGCCTCGAGGCCTTGCTGAACTTCCAGACAATGATCTGCGATCTCACCGGCCTCGATGTCTCGAATGCCTCGCTGCTTGATGAAGGCACCGCTTGTGCTGAGGCGTTAGGTTTGGCCGTGGCGCATGTGGCGGGTGCTTCGCGTGTGATCGTTTCGGACAAATGCCACCCCCATGCCATCGAGGTCGTGAAGACCCGCATGGAGGCGCTCGGCATCCGCGTCGAGGTTGCTGACGTGCTCGCGTGGAAACACGATGGCACGAAAGGCCTCGC
>JBKCXA010000579.1:0-6481 GCA_046316935.1 Prosthecobacter sp. | reverse complement strand
GCACAGCGGCGTCGAATAGCAACGCTCAAATCTCAAGCCCGTGGCCGCGAGCTTGTCGATGTTCGGCGTCTGAAACGGCGCTGCGCCATAGCAACTCACGCGAGACAAACCCAAGTCATCCGACAACACGACAATGACGTTCGGCTTACCCGCCGCGTGGAGCACGACGAGCGGCGCGAGCAGCAGGGCGGAGAGGAGGGTGAGGGTGGGGTTCATTATCGGACGGTTGCGGTATTGGCCTCACTTCAGCTCCGGCCGCAGATGCGCCTTGATGTAGTCGTTGTCGGTGGCGTGCTTCACGTTCGGGGCGCCGGGATAGACGAGGTCGCAGGGGACTTGGTGGGCGTCGCAGTGTTCTTTGAGCTTCACGCCGAAGTTGGCGGTGTGGGTGGGGTCTTTTTCGTCGAGGCCGAGGTTCGGCGGGGTGCTGTAGTAAAGGCCGACGGGTGGGTCGCCGGGGGTGACGAGTTCGTAGGGCGAGTATTCTTTGATCCAGGGCAGCAGGCGCTCGCGGGCGTCGTAGAACATCTGGAAGGAGCTGATTTTCTTCTTCGCATCCCACACGATGCCGAAGGCGTGGGAGCCGTATCTGCTGTTCGGCGTCCACTCGCGCATCTGGTGAGGATCGAGCGTGGTCTGCGCTCCTGAGACAGCGGCGCAAAGCACGCGAGTGGACTCGCGGGCGACGGGATCGGCGCTCGTGGGATCGGCCAGATCATCGTGAAAGGCCAGCCAGAGGCTCGTGCAGGCACCGGCGGAGCCGCCGGCGAGGGCGACCTTGGTTTTGTCGAGGTTCCAGTCCTTGGCCTTGCTGCGGCAAAACTGGAGGGCGCGGGCGCAGTCGAGCATCGGTCCCTTCACGGGCGGCACGAGCCCATCGGCGGTGGAGTCTTTGATGGTGCGGTATTCCACGGACGCCACGGAGATGCCGGCCTCCAGCGCGGGCAGGATCATGCTTCGAGCCACCGAGCGATCCCCGCCCTGCCAGCCGCCGCCATGGATATAGACAAGCAGCGGCGTGGGCTGGTCCGACTTTGCCCGCCAGAAGTAGATCACCTGCATGCGATGCGGGCCATACGCGACGTTTTCGTCGGGCTCGACGGGCAGTTCGTATTTCCGGAACTCGGGTGCGGGTTTTTGTTCCTTAGGCGGAGCATCAGCGGCGATCAGCGTCGTCAGTGGAGCGAAAAGGAGGGCGATGAGGGTAAGTTCGAGTTTCATGTTTGGAGTGGGTGATGCGGTTCATAACAAAGAGGTGCTGGTGAGATGAGATGCAGCGGTGTGATATGGCTTAGCGCATGACAGCTCCGCTGATCGGCTCCGAGCGCTTGGCTCCGGTGAAGTCCGTGTCCAGGAGATACCCTGCATCGGCTGAAGCAAACGGTGCCTCTGCCGAAGGCTTGGCATCATACTTCTCGCCATCCCAGGTCAGGCTAACAAAGTCCTCCAAGCCGCGTCCGCGTGTGGTGCCTTGCTTTGGAGCATCGCCGAGAACGACGTTGCCAACGATGGTCACGCCTTCTTTTCCTTTTGGGAAGTTCATCGCGCTCTTATCGCGGGAGTAGAGGATGTTGTTGGCGAGAATCATGCCCTCGCGGCCATTCCATGAACTGCCTTTGAAAGCATCGCTGGTGTTGATGATCGTGTTGTGGACGACTTGCAGGTTCAGCGACTTACCCTGGTGATCCGTGCTGGCAAAGCCGGAGCCTTTGCCTCCGATGAGCACGTTGTTTCGCACGATGGCCTCGCCCTGCACCTGCATGGCGCTGTCGGCGCTGCGGCGGCAGAGATTGTGCTCGATAATGTTCAACGGCTTCCCGGCGGTGCCATATACGGTGATGCAGGGATACTGCGTGTCGTGAATGTCGTTCTCCGCGATGAGATTGCCCCACGAGCCTTGTTTCACCTCGATGCCATCGCCTTGCTCGCCTTTGCAATCATGGATGTGGTTCAGCGCGATCACACTCTCGCTCATGATGAACTGGCCGTGGTTCGCGCCAAGATACATGCCCTCGCCGTGGCCGCCGCCGTGGTGGTTGTGGTTGCGCGTGAGGAAAAGCCGACGCGTGTTCGCGCTGTTCGCACTCAGGCAAACCGCGCCCGTGTGATGGATGTGGCATTGATCAATCCACACCTCGCTGCACTGCCCGAGCCGCAATCCATGACTGCCGCCTGTGATCTCCACACCGCGCAGGCAAAGATGATGCACGGGACTGCCTTGACCGATATTGAGCACGTTCTGCTTGTCGTCCGGGCGAGTGAGAATCACCCGAGCGCCTTCCTCCGCCACAATCCAGATCGGTGCCTCGGCTGTGCCACTGACCTCAACGTGCCATGTGCGCTCCACGCTGTAAGTGCCTGCGGCGATGACAAGCTGGTCGCCTGGTTGCAAGGCGGCTACGGCATTGGCGAGCGTGTCATTTTGCGTGTTCGAGTGCTTGACGACACGCTTCGGTGCGATGCTGGCCCATGCCGGGTCGTATGTGGTTTCAGAGGCGTGTAGTGCCGTAAGAGATGCGAGAAGGAGAGCGGTGAGGAGAAATCGATACAACATAGCGAGACAATCTCTACGCTTGTTACTGGTCAGCTTTTGCCATCGCATCCACCTCGCTCATCTTGAAGCGCACGCTGACGATGGAGCAGCCGACATCTTCCTTTCGATAGTTCGCATACGTCGTGGCGACGATGTTTTTGTCGGGGAGCAGGTGAAGGCGGGGGAAGAAGCCTTCCTTGAAGTTCGTGAACAGGCTGACGCGATGCTGGCGGGGGGGGGGCATCAAGCGTGTATTTTTCAGGACGCTGTGCTGATCACTAACCGTGGGCCACGCACGCCGCCGAGCGCATCTTCTACCCGGCCGATTGGGTTGCGAGCGCGGCGCAGGCTTTGCGGATCATCCAGTCGTTCTCTTCAAGAGCGCGGAGAGCGGCCGCAGGCTCCGCGCCCGAGAGCTCCTGCACGATGCGCACCGCCCGATCACGAAGTTTGATGTTCGAGGGGTTGAGATCGATCATCAGGTTGCTCATCACCTTGCCCGAGCGCGCCAGCGCGAGCGTGGTGATGATGTTCAGCACGAGCTTCGTCGCCGTGCCGGCCTTCAGCCGGGTCGAACCCGTGAGCACCTCGGGGCCTGTGTCCGGCAAAATGGCCCGGTCGAGCTGCGGATGATCGCGGTAGGCAGGGTTGCAGCACACGAGCACGGTTTTCGCGCCACGCCTGCGCGCCTCTGCGAGACAGCCCCACACAAACGGGGCGTGACCGCTCGCGGTGATGCCGATGACGACATCGCGCGCCGTCACGGAGCGGCCCTCGATCGCGCTGCGGCCGGATTCGGAATCGTCTTCCGCACCTTCGACGGCGCTCCACAGCGCCCTGCGGCCGCCCGCGATGATGCCCTGCACCTGCCATCCCGGAGTTCGGAAGGTTGGGGGGCATTCGCTCGCATCGAGCACGCCGAGCCGTCCGCTGGTCCCGGCGCCACAGTAGATCAGGCGCCCGCCCTCGGCGAATGCCCGCTCGACCTCGCGCACCGTCCATTCGATGTGCTCGCTTTCGCGAAGGATCTTGCCCGGAATGGCGGTGTCTTCGTCCAGCATGAGCCGGATGGCTTCCGCTGACGGCATTTCCGCAAAACCAACGGACCGCGGGTTCCGTCCTTCGGTCGGCGCTGCGGCGACGGGACGCCAGCTCGTGAGTTTTGCACCTGCGTTGTCGTGCGTGGATGGCTGCGTCGTCTGGCCTGACCGGGCTCCGCCACTGATGCCCCGGGCCATCTCGACGGCCCCCCACACCCCCGGTCGCGACAGCAGCGCGACCTCACTGCCAGGGCGGGCGGCGAGGATTTTCTGCATCACGCCGTCGGCGAAGGATGCGTTCTTCAAGAGCGTCGAGCCATTCAGAATGAACTGCACTTTTTCTCCCGGCGCGGCGATGCGTGCCGCGCAATGCACCGCGTCCTTGCTCAGCCGCTCAGCGGCGCGCCGGAGAATGGCGACGGCGATTTCATCCTGACGGGTCGCCGCAGCCGCGAAGACGACATGGGCCAGCGATGCGATCTCGGCCTTGCTGGCCGACATGGACCACTCGATGAGAGCCTCGGGGTCGTTCATCTGGAGGAACGCGAGCATGTCCGAGCCGAGTTGAGGCCAGTTGGCGTGAATGTCAGAAAGGGTCACCGTCGAGCGCAGTGCATGCACGGCGATGTCGCACGAACTGCCGCGATCGCCAATGACGTGGCCGCGGCCGCCGATTTTCACCGTGGCACCGCTGCGATTCCGGCCCAGGCAGCACGAACCAGTGCCGCTGAGAAGAAGCACCTGCGAGGCACAATCATCGCCCCATTGGTCGGCTTCGAGTGCGAGGAGCAGGTCATCGCCAACAACCGAGCGCACGTCCGGCCAAGTGCGTGCGACCGCCCGCCGCAGCCGGTCGCGGTCGCCCGCGCTGCGCACTCCGGCAAGCCCGATGCCGATGCTGTCCGGCATCGCCGGCAGCCGCTCCCGAATACCTTCGAGAAGCGAGGAGAGTTCACCGTCACTCAAGAGTGCCAGATTCCCAGGTCCGGCGGAGATCGACGCCAGCACCGAGTCGTCAGTGTCACTGACAAGCAGTGCTGATGTCCGGGTGCCGCCGCCTTCGATTCCAAGTAGATTCATGCTGCGAAATTGCCTAGCAGCGGGTGCAACGCGAGTGGATTTTGCCGCCGCATCATCGGGGCGTCCGTAGCTGCATGCGAGCACTCGATGGCTCATGAGCACGAGGGCGGGCATGACACTGCCTTCTTCTAGCGTGCGCTCGACCTTCCGAGTCTTGCCGCCATCGAGCGAGCGATGCTCACCCCCCTCGCGTCCCGGTGTTCCCTCAAGCGCCTCGGCAAACAGTCGGCCAAGCTGATTTCGAAGAGAGACAGGTTAGGGCGAGTTTCATTCTTTCGTCTTCTCCACGTCGATGTAGAGCGAGTTGATCCGTGCCAGGGTGCCGGGGATCTGGCCGTCGTGCATGTAGAGCAGGCGACCGGGGCTGATCTCGCGGATGGCGGTGTAGTTGAAATTGGCGCGGTCGGAGATGACGCGGTGGTCACGCCAGGTGCGACCGCCATCGAGGCTGAACATGAGATTGGAAACGGGACGGCCATAGCTGCACGCGAGCACGCCATTGCTCATGAGCACGAGGTCGGGCATGACGCTGCCTTCTTCCAGGGTGCGCTCGAACTTCCACGTCTTGCCGCCATCGAGCGAGCGATGCTGGAGGAGGTTCGACATGTGCGCATCGGGCCGCGTGACCGCGAGCCATTCGCTGTCGCTGAGCCGCACGACGGCGGGCTCGCCACCGAGACCGATGTGCGCGAGGTGCGTCCACGTTTTTCCCAGATCGGTGCTGCGCAGCAGATGCGTGTGGCGCTCTGGAAAGCCGCGGCCGTTGGCCAGTTTCAGCGTGGCTCGCCGGCTCCAGGCGACGGCGGTGATGCTGCCATCCTTCTCAGCCCAGATGTGGCGTTCAAACAGAAGCACCTCGCCATTTTTCGACGGCATGAACTCGGCGGGCAACGTGATCGTGCTGTCGTGCATGGTGAGGTTCTCCGCCTTGGCATCGAGGAGCGAGGTCTTGCCCGTGAGAGTGCCGTCCGGCTGCAATCGTGTCCAACGCGATGGCCCGAGGATTCGCCCATCGGCGAGGCGCACGAGTTCCTGCGGCGAATCGCTGTTTTGCTCGGTGCCGGGCACGGCTTGCCATGTTTTGCCCGCGTCCGTGCTTCGCCGCACGATGTAAGGCTCCAGCAAGGCATCGCTGCCCTGCGGATTGCTGGTCAAAAGCAGGCCCTGACCCATGTCGTAGAGGTAGGGGCGTGATTCGGTGTTCTTTTTGTCCACGTTGAGCGGCCACGGCTCGCTGATCGTGATCTTCAGTGGCGACTTCTCCACCGCCGCACTCGGCGCAGGCCGCAAACCGAGCCGCACAAACTCCCACTGCGCCTCGCCCGTGAACGCCTTCGAGGTGGAGCCAAAGCGGATGAACTTGCGCGGCGATGTCGCGGGTCGCCAAAAGGCATCGCGGCCTTCGATGATGCGTTTGCCATCCCTTTCGACCGCCATGGCCTCACCGCGAATGATGAGCCGATAGGTGTGAAAGGCATCCCGCGTGTCTGCCTGCGCAAAACGATCCGTCAGCGAGCGCACATACCCTTTCGCGGCCTCGGGATGCTTGTCCTGCGCTGGCGTGAGCAAGATGCCTTCGACATGCTTTCCATCGCAAACCTCCACGCAAATCGGCGCCCCATCCCGCTGCGGCCAGGTCGCCGTCGGCGAGTCCCGATGCCCGATCATGCTCACCAGCTTCACCCGCGCCTCCACGATGATCTCCTTGCCATCGAGATCGCCCGTCCACTCGGCTTCAAAGGCGCCCAAGTCGTCTTTTGAGTCGTCACTCAAATGCAAGGCACCGTCTTCGAGCTTGGCGTTGGGTTTGCCAAGTGCGGCCCAGGGC
>JBKCXA010000578.1:0-10773 GCA_046316935.1 Prosthecobacter sp. | reverse complement strand
GGTGAAGAGGCCGAAGTCGAGGGTGAGATTGCTGTTCGAGTCCGAATCACCGTCCGTCACCGATTCCGCGGCGAGGGCCAGATTGATCACCGGGCTCAAAAGCGCCGTTCCCACACCACCAGGCTGCGAACCATCGTTATTGTTGTCGATGTTGTTGTCCGTCGTGGCCACGCTGGCGGTGGTGACGGTGTTGGCCGGAGGCGTGACACGCACATAGTAGTTCCCCGGCGAGAGATTCGTGAAGCGATAGGCGCCCGCGGCATCTGTCGTCGTGTTGACGCCCACCTGCGTGTCCTGATTGGAACCGGTGCCGCCGACCGCATTGTCCGCGCCGGGATTAAAGAGCTGCACGGTGAGGCCAGCCATGGCGCTTTCTCCAGCTTCCTTGATGCCGTCGTAGTCCGCATCGTTCCAAACATGATTACCGATGGTCATGCTCGGCTGGCAGAGCACGATGTCATCAATCGCCACCGGACCGCTGCCCGCCGTGGCACTCAAAATGAGGCTGGCGGAGTCAATCTGCGCCGCGGTAGCCGTGGGCGAGATGGCGAAGGTGTAGATGTAACGACGCCAGTTCGGCTGCGTGCTGTTCGCGGTGGCCTCGTTCCATCCGTTGTAGTGCGCGGAACTGAAGCTCGAAGGCCCGCCGGAGGGCGAAACCCAGCGATTCTGCGTGGCGGCATAGTAGTGAAGCTGCGTGCCGCTCGTGCCGATGCGGAAAATGGGCTGGCTGGCCCCGAGATCGAGCTCGAAGGAGGCATTCGCGCTGCTCGCGGTATCCGCCCACACGCTGAACTGATAGGTTTTGCCTGCCTGCAGCACGCTGCTCCACGTTCCGCCGCCCGCCGGTTTCACCTCGACGCAGGACAATTCACCTTCGAGAAGCATGTAGCGCCTGCCTTGATGTGCCCGGGCGCTTTCCGTCCATGCGACCTTCGCCCCCGTGCCCACCGCCAGCACCTTCATGCGCTGGATCGGATCATTGAGTGCCGACATCGGATTCACTCCGCTCACCCAGCGGAGCGAGTTCACATTGCTTCCAAAGGTCGTTCCCGTGCCATTGTAGCTCAACGAGGCAAAAAGCGCCCCCGTGGTGTTCGCGCCGCCGTTGAGCTCAAAGCTCGGGTTGTCGATCAAATTCGTGCTGTAGCACGGATCACTGCTCGCGAGGCCAAAGTCGATGGTGAGATCCCCATTCGTATCATCGCCATCCACACCGGCTGCTGGCTCGCTAGCAGCGGTGAGCGTGATGATCGGACTGCGAATGGCCGTGCCTATGCCGGAAGGCTGGCGGCCGTTGTTATCGCCGTCCTGCTGATTGTCCGCCGTATCCGGCACGCCGGAGGTCAGTGGGAAATCCGCCGGAGGCGTGGGAAGGCGGACGTAGTAGGTGCCAGCTGCCAGGCCGCTGAAAACGTAGTTGCCGTTGAGGTCGGTGACCAGGTCACTGCCGACCTTCACATCATCCCCTGCCCCGTTTTCCTCGGTCGCATTGGCTCCGGGCGTCCAAAGCTGCACGGTCACGCCCGGCTCGCCGGTCTCCGTGGCATCTTTGACGCCGTCATTGTCCGCGTCGATCCACACCAGATTGCCGATGGAGAGCACCCCGGCGGCCACGGAGATCGCATAATCCTCCACCTCGCCCTTCAGAGCGCTCGCTCCACTGAAGAGCGGCGCGGTGGCACCTTCCGTGGCGCGGATGCGCAGATACTTCGTGCCTGCCGTGGTGCCCGCTGGCGGTGTGAGGCTGAAATTGAAGGTGCCGGAGGCAGCGACAGTCTGCGCGGTGAGCGTCTCATTCGTGTCGAGCACGTCGTTGTCCCCATTCCAGTCCACAAACACGTTCACCCGCGCCGTGCTACCGCTCAGCGAAGCCGCTGTGATCGTCATCGGCACGGCGAGCGTCGTCGTGCTGCCTACCGTGAAGGCGGGCATGGCGAGGTCTTCGTCATCACCCACGAGGTCATCCCCTGTGGCGGTGCTGTTGGCAGGGTTGGATGCCTCCCCGTCCGTGGCCAGCGTGCCGACGCGGATGGCGGCATCAGGCGTCTGAGAGGCGGATGCGAAGCTGGAGTAGTCCCCGTAGTCGGGTGCCAGCAACGTGAGCGTGTAGTTTTGCAGGCCGAAACAGCCGAGCGAGTCCACGGCGCGAATGGCGAACGGATAGGTGCCCGGAGTGCCCGTGGGCGTGCCGGTGATGTTCGGCGTGGCGGCGTTGAAGGTGAGGCCAGCGGGCAGGAGCGTGGTGATATTGTTCGTGGCGTTGTAGCGGGCAGTGATCTCCGCCGCGCTCAGGGCACGGTTATAGATCGACGGCTCGTCCACCTGCCCGGTGAAGAAGAACTGCCCCGCAAGGCCCTCATTGGCGCAGGCACCGATGCGCAGAGGCATGGTGGTATTGGCGAGGAAGGTGGTCGTCGTGGACCCGGCGAGGGTACCGTTGACGTAAAACCGCGCCGTGGTGCCATCATACGTCCCCGCCACGTGGGTCCAGGTATTGGACGAGATGACGGGGCCGGTGGCGATGGACCAGCCCGACCCCGTGCCGAGCCAGAACTCCAACTGGCCCGAAGGAGCCACATAAAGAATGTAGCCGCGATAGGTGGTGCCATCGCGGGAGGAGATGATGCCCCGGTAATCCCCGCCTCCCGTGGACCGCACCCATGCCTCCACAGTAAAGATGCTGGGGTTGAAGGCAGCGTTGTAAGGGGCCTCGTGGAAGTCATTCACCCCGTCGTAGGAGAATGCCTGGCCGATCTTGCCCGCCGCATGCACCGCGCCGTCCATGGCGGTGGCGTTGCGGGCCGCCACGATGTCCCTCCCGCTGTTTTCACCCGGCCACTGGGCCGCGATGCCAGCAGGAGCCTGGGGGATCATCTGCCAGGTGACGGACCCAATGGCTCCGGTGGCGCTGAAATTGGCACCCTGGCTGTAGGAGCTGCCCACGAAAGCATCGTTGATGCCCGCAGGGTTGATGGTGATGTTGCAAGCCGGTGCTGCGATGGTCACAATATAGTCCTCGATCTCACCCGTGACCCCGCTGGCCGTCGGCGTGGTGGCGCTGTCACTCAGGCGGAAGCGCACACCACGCTGGGTACCCGCGCTGGAACCCAAAGGCGCGGTGAAGGTCACATTCACTGTCTGCGCCGAGGCATTGGCGGGGGTGGTGGCACTGTAAAGGCGCTCGCCTCCGCTGGCGATGTCGCTGTCGTTGAAGGTGCCGTTGTTGTCGAAGTCAATCCACGCCTGGAGGAAGCGGCCGGCCGTGTTGTTATTGAAAACACTCACCGGGATGGTGACGCTGCTGCCCACGCTGATGCTGCCCGGCATGGTCACACCGTCCTCGTCCGCACCATCGGCATTGGCGGAGGCATTCGGGGTGACGCTGGCTTCCCCATCGACGGTGGCACCGAGGCGGAGGTTGGTGCTCATCATGCTGCTCACGGAGGTGGTCGCCGCCCCTGTGGGGTTGATAGCGTGCGCCCAGTCGCCGAAGTCGAACGAGGAACCGGTGCTGATCGTGAGGCTGCCGGAGGTCCTTTGGCAGGAGTTCGCATCTGTCGCGGTGATGGTGAAGGTGGACGCCCCCGCCGTGGTGGGCGTTCCAGTGATGGCTCCGGTGCTGGTGTTCAGGCTCAAGCCGGCAGGCAGAGAGCCGCTGGCGACCGAATAGACGTAAGGCGCAGCGCCGCCGCTGGCCGCCACACTCGATGAATAAGCCGTGCCCACCGTGCCCGTGGCAGTCGGTGTGCCGATGGTAATCACCGGACAGACCTTCAACGTCACCGTCCGCGTTCCGACGCAGTTGGAGGCATCGGTGGCCGTGAAGGTCAGGGACACACCTGCTCCATTGCCCGCCGTCGGCGTGCCGGAAATGACCCCCGTGCTCGCATTCAGGGCCAAACCCGCTGGCAACGTGCCGCTCGTCAGAGCAAAGCTGTAGGGGGTGGATCCCCCGGTGGCCGTCAATGTCTGCGAATAGCCCACGCCGACCGCGCCATTGCTGACAATTGCGGGATTCACCGTGATCCCCGGGCAGGAAACCGAGACCGCGTAGTCTTCCACCTCACCCTTCAGCGTGCTCGTTCCGCTGAAACCAGGATGCGTGCCTCCTTCCGCAGCACGGATGCGCAGATACTTCGTGCCCGCCGTGGTGCCCGCAGGTGGTGTGAGACTGAAATTGAAGGTGCCGGAGGCAGCGACAGTCTGCGCGGTGAGCGTCTCATTGGTATCGAGCACGTCGTTATCCCCATTCCAGTCCACAAACACATTCACGCGAGCCGTGCTGCCGCTCAGCGAAGCCGCTGTGATCGTCATCGGCACCGAGAGCGTCGTCGCGCTGCCTACCGTGAAGGCGGGCATCGTCAGGTCCTCGTCGTCACCCACGAGGTCATCACCCGTGGCGGCACCGTTCGCCGGGCTGGCGGCCTCAGCATCCGTGGCGAGCGTGCCGATGCGGATGGCGCTATCTGCCGTCTGCGTGGCGGAGGCGAAGCTGGAGTAGTCTCCGTAGTCTTCAGTCGCCATCGTGCTGGACCCCAGCAGGGCAAAATTGTCGAACTCGAGGATGTCGGAAGTCGCTCCGGAATCCCCGTAGATGTGGAGTTCGAGAAGGAAGGTCTTGCTGCTGAGGGCGGAGTTGACGGGCAGGGCATCCCCCCCGGCATTAAAGGCACCGAGGTTGATCTTGCGCCAGGCGGGATGGCCGTCCGTGATCGGGCCAGTGACGAAGTAGGCAGCTTCGAGGGCATAGGGTGCTGTCCAGGCCGTGCGGTAAGTGGCACCATCTAACCAAGTGAGGTAAGCCTGCACATGGGTGGGTGACTCCGTCCCTTGGCGGGCGATGTCCATGACGAAGCCGTTGATGCTACCAGTGGAAATATTGGCCGCCGTGGTGAACTGCGCCCAGGTTTTGGAGACGATGGCGTTCAAATTCGACCTGGGACGCACCTGCATGGCGGCATTGAACGTGTCGGGGAAGCCCTGGCCGCAACGGAGGGTCGCAAAGCCTTCTCCTGGGGCGGCTTCATTTTGCCCGATACCTCCTTTGCTAGGTCCGTTCACAGCGGGAGGGTCATCGCTGATGAAGGGAAGAGGGGATGTGGCAAACATCTGGAGCACACCACCTGTGAGGCTGGGATTGAGATAACTGGAGTCAAGGGCCACGTTGTAATGCCCGGTGTTCATGTCCCACTCGATGAGCATCGGAGCATTGATGGAGACCATGTAATCCTCAATCTCTCCGGTGGCACCGCTGCTGGTGGGCGTGGTCGCCGCATTGTCACTAAGGCGGAAGCGGGCGGCAGCCCATTGCCCGCCTGCTGCCCCTGCAGGGACGGTGAAGGTGACATTGATGGTTTGCAGCGAGGCACTGGCCGGGGTGGCGGCATTGTAGATGCGCTCGCCGCCGCTGGTCACATCCGTGTTATTGAAGATGCCGTCGTCATTGAAGTCGATCCAGGCCTGGAGCTGGCGGCCTGCGGTGTTGTTGTTGAAGACACGGACCGGAATCGTGACGCTGGCCCCAGGCGTGATATTGGCCGGCATGGTCACGCCGTCTTCATCAGCACCATCCGCTGTGGCGGCGGTATCGGGTGTGACACTGCCTTCGGCATCCACGGTGGTCCCGAGACGAAGGTTGGTGCTGACGATGCTGCTCGCAGTGCTGGTAGCGGCGCCACTGCCAGCCCAGTCACCGAAGTCGGTTGCGGTGACCGTGACTGCATAGTCTTCCACCTCGCCCTTCAGAGCGGAGGCTCCAGCGAAGGCCGGGGCCGTGGAGCCCTCCGTGGCACGGATGCGCAGGTATTTCGTGCCTGCGGTGGTTCCGGCAGGAGGTGTGAGCGAGAAGGAGAGGTTCGTGGTGCCTGCGGTGGCCACCGCTTGGGCGGCGAGCGTCTCATTCGTTCCGGTGACCACACCATCCCCATTCCAATCCACGAAAACATTCACGCGGGAGGTGCTTCCGGTCACATTGGCCAGCACCGGGATGGTCACCGGCACCGTCAGCGTGGTGGCGCTGCCGACTGTGAAGGCAGGCATCGTCAGGTCCTCATCATCGCCCACGAGGTCATCGCCCGTGGCGGCACCGTTCGCCGGGCTGGCGGCCTCCGCGTCCGTGGCGAGCGTGCCAATGCGAATGGCCGTGTCCGCCGTCTGCGTGGCGGAGGCGAAGCCCGAGTAGTCGCCGTAGTCAGTGCCGGGGCCGCCCACTGGAATGATGCCAGTAACGTCACACATGATGCTAAGCGTCAGTGCGGGTGCCCCGTAAGCGGTCGGCGTTAAGGTCGAATCCAGCATCGCTATGCCCTTGAGTCCGGTGATCGAGCCTGCCTGAGTCAGAAGAGTTCCGATCATGGCATAGCGGCCAGTGCTCACCTCTCGCAACTTGGTCAACCCGGAGTTTCCTCCGCCTGCTGTGCCTGCGGTGATGCTTAGGCTGTAGCCCGTATCCAAGGTGCCATCGCTGTTGAGACGGCATATGTACTGCCGTGCGGTGCCGTTGTAACTCGAGAACGCCCCCGCCAGCAAATACTTGCCATCGGACAACTGCACCACGCTCTCGACATTTGAAAAGCTGTTAAGGCTGGAGGCACCTGCGCCCCCGTTGTTGAAACTGGTATCGATGGAGCCGTCGGCGTTGAAACGTGCCACACCGCTGCGGCCGCCAGCCGTAATGGTGCCGCAGGCCATGAACTTGCCGTCCAATTGCGGCGTGAAGTCGTAGGCGATGCCTGTGGCAGGGCAACTGAAGCCCGGAAACAGAGAACCATCGGAACTCAGGCGCACGATCGGATTCACAGCGACACCCTTGTAAGTCGTGAAGCTCCCTCCCACCAGCAGGCTGCCATCATAAAGCGCGACAAGACCTCTCACCGCCCCATTGAAGCCAGCGCCGAAAGAGAAGCTAGTGTCAACGCTGCCGGTGGAAGTGAGCACAGCGATGTTCGTTCCACCACCCACACTGAAGTCTCCGCCGATCACATATTTGCCTGCTGGTGTGACGGCCACCCTGTGAACGATGCCATTGCCAGCGAGGTTCGCGTTGAAGGAGGTGTCCAAAGTGCCGTCGGTGTTGACCACGGCGACGCCAAGACGCGCGGTGCCATTGTAATAACTCAGGGTGCCACCGACCAAGAGTTTGCCATTGGATAGCTTGACGATACTGGCAGCGACACCCGTGGTTTGGGGATTGGCCGCAGGAGCAGTCGTGGTGAAGCCTTGATTCGGAGTGAAGCCCGAGAAAAGCGAGCCGTTGGAATTCAGCGCCGCAATCCCCCGGTGAGTCGTGGCACTCGAATTGATAAACTGACCTGACACATAAACTTCCTGCCCCATCCCCTCCAGAGCACCAAAAACCAAGGTGCAAAGGACCAGCAGGCAAACTCTGGCACGGCAAACAAACGCCCGCCCCGAGCCCCGCGAAAGCGGAGCCTGCTCACACGAGTGCGGAGGCGACACTGGGTCGCCGCCGCGATGTGCAGGGGAAGTCATTGGAAGTGGATGAGGCGTAAAGGGGGTAATTTACCCGCTAAACTATGGATTTTATGGAAATACTCCAGAAAAATATCCACTTATTTAACAAAAGTTTACAATAAACAATTGTTCCCGCGAACATCATAATGCCCATGGCCTTACTCAGAAACCAACCTGCGGGCGTTCCAAACGCGGGTGGTGAGTGGCCGATTTTTTCCAAAAATCGAGCCATGACAGGCCCCAAAATGGGTGATGCAGACATTTTCGTCTGCTGCTGGTGGCATACCCACCTTAGGAACGCTCGAGCAGACAGGAATGTCTGCATCACACTCCAGCACGTTTCCGCTCGCGACAGCCAATGGCATCCTCAGGCTCGATTTTCGGAGAAAATCGGCCACACAGGCCTCCAACCATCCACCACTCCCCTGCCCCGCTACTCCATCAAAACCGGCCCCACGACGCCTTTCCAGAGCTCGTAGCCCTTGGCGTTCATGTGGAGCTGGTCCTCGACAAAGATGTCCGGCTTCGGCTCGCCGTTCGGGGCGAGCATCGCCGGGTGCACATCAATGAATTGAAGGCGCTCGTCCTTGGCGCAGAAGGCCTGCACGAGAGCGTTCAGTGCCCGCACCTCCTTGATTTGGGCCCACCGCTTGGGATTTGGAGCCGACGAAATGTAGCAGATCTTCGTCTTCGGCAGCTCCGCATGCACTCGGGCCACAAAGGCCTGAAAATCGGCAAAAACACGCTCCGGCGTCTTCCCGGCATTGAGGTCGTTGCCGCCGGCATACATGACGATCTGCTTCGGCTGAAAGGGAAAGACCAGGCGATGGGCGTAGTTCACCGAGTCAAAGACCTCCGAGCCGCCGAAACCATGGTTGAGCACCGGTTTGCCTGGAAAATCCGCCGCCAGCGTCTCCCAGCGCCGAATGCTCGAACTGCCGATGAAGACGATGGGAGCCTTCGGCGCGGCTTTTTCCAGGTAACGAGCCTCGATGGCCTTGATCTCCTTCTGCCACCGGATGGCAGAGGTCACCACATCGTAGCCCGCCTCGCTGAAATGGAGCTGATCTTCGACATACAACTCCGCCCGCGGCTTCCCTTCGACGCCCAGCAGCATCGGGAAGTAGTCGATGAACTCGATCTTGTCCCCGCCCGCATGGATGAAGTCAGCGATGAGCTTGTTTGTCGTCCGCACCGTCTCCACCTCCTCCCAACGCGACGGGGAGGTGGGGATGCAAAGGAAGGCCAGCTTCGTCTTCGGCAGCTTCTCCGCCACCAGCGCCGCGAAGGCCTTGAAGGAAGCCAGCACCTCCTCCGGCGTCTTGCCAAGGTGCAGATCATTGCCGCCGGCATTCAGATAGATCTGCTTCGGCTTGTAAGGCAGCACGATGCGATCCGCGAAGTGCACCACCTCGCTCAAAAACGCCCCGCCAAAGCCACGGTTGATGACCTTGTCCTTTTTGAAGCGATCCGGTAGCGACTTCCAAAGCCGGATGTTCGAGGCCCCGACAAAGAGCGTGGCATTCTTCGGAGCCTTCGAGACCTTGTCCGCCTCCTCAAACGCCGCGATGGCCTTTTCAAAGCGCTCCGGCTTCGGCAGGTCCTTGGCAAAAACGGCAGCAGTGAGGAAAAGGAGGGCAAAAAGCAGCTTCATGGTCGCCCATGCTCCCCTGCCACGTCTTGCTTGCAACCACCAGGGTGGCCGATTTTCTCCGAAAATCGAGCCCGCCCGCCCTAGGCTCAACTTTCTGAGAAAGTTGGCCACGTTTCGCCATCAACGCACCCACGCCGCGATCTCCCGCGCCGCCGCTGGCGAGATGCTCATCTCCATCACACACTCCTCGGCGCTGAATGCCGTCCGCTTCGCGATGCGTCCCGCCTTCCAAACATCCGCCGTGGCGGGATACGGCCCCACCTTGCGCGGATCACTCCAGGTATAAAGCCCCAACGTCCTCGCATTCACCGCTGCGGCGATGTGCATCGGCCCGCTGTCCACGCTGATGACCCAGCCCGCCTGCCGCATGATCCACACCAGCTCCGCGAGGCTTGTGCGATTGCTCAGATCCGTCACATGAGCCGCCTGCGGCACCTTCGCGCCCGCATGCATGCCCACGAGCACCACCGGACGCGGTGCCAGCGCCTCGCAGAGCGCCGCCAGCGCCTCACCCGAGAGCGATTTCCCTTCCCCACGCGACCACGGATGTAACACGACACTCTCACCCCAGTTCAAATCGACTCCGGCAGGCTTCGATCCTTCCGCCAGATCAAATCTCACCTCCTCCGCCGCCACCTCGATGCCAAACGCCCTCGGCATTTCGAGATAGCGATCCACCGCATGTGCTCCCGCATTCACCGAAACGATGTGTGAGTAAAAATACCGCGCCCCTTCCCGTGCATCGGACAGACCACTCCCCGGCCTTGAGCCACGCCAGCGGCTCACAATGCCGCTTCGCAGCAGTCCCTGGAAATCGAGCACGATCTCCGGCTCCTCTCGCGGCATCAGGATCCACTCCCGCCGCCAGTTCCAGAACCGCAGCAGGCCCGCGAGCCCGCGAAATTTTTTCCTCGGGAATGCGATCACCTCATCAATCAACGGCGATCCCTGAATCAACGGCGTCCACTCCGTGTTCGCCAACCAGCGCAGTTTCAGGTGCGGATACGCCGCCCGGATCACCTTCACCGCCGGCAAAGTATGCACGATGTCCCCCAGCGAGCTCGGTTTGACGATCAGGACGCTTTTGAAGTCTCGGAGGCTGGGAAAGGAGGACATGCGTTTTCGTCCGACACGTCAGACGAGTCCGACCCGTCCGACCGTTTGCCTTATTTCCCCAGCGCCAGCCGGTCCGCCAGCAACGCGGGCAGGCCCGCCTCATGAATCTTCCGCTGGGCGGTTTCGATGTCGTATTCGAGGCGCCGGATGGAGATCGTCTGGGCTTGGATGTCGTAGATGGTGTAGGCAGCCCGCCAGTCGCCATCGCGAGGCTGGCCCACACTGCCGACGTTCACAAAATACTTCGTGCCACGGGCTAGGCTGATCTCCGTGCCGCGTGAAGCCCGCACGGCGTCATCCTTTTCAAAGATGCGCGGCACATGGGTGTGGCCGTAAAAACACACCTGCGTGAACTGGTAGCTGAAGCTGGCCATCGCATCGAAGCGGTTCGTCACGTAGCCCCAGTTCCCTGGTGAATCGAGCGTGGCATGAACGATGGTGAAATCCCGCACCTGACGCACCAGCTTCAAATCCCGCAGCCACTGCCGCTGCTCCTCGTTGAGTTGCTGGCGGGTCCACATCAGCGC